>JAOZSS010000096.1 GCA_029939545.1 Kiritimatiellia bacterium
GAATTTGAACCAGAAGACGGCGGATAGCCAGACGCTGAAAATGGGGGGCGCTTAGCTGCATGAGTGAGAGCGGAAGACCGGTTACACCCATCCTTGAACCATAGCGGACGTTCCGGCGCAATTCCATCATTCTGTTTCCTGGGCTTCGGCATGACTGATGCGGCTGTCGACATAAGATATTGACGGGTAGCGTGATAACGCCAGTCTCCATCCGATATCACCCCATTGTCTCGGCGGACGACTACGGCGACGACAATGGTGGACGGATGAGTTGAAGAAGGCGGGACCGGTGAAGATGACCATTGGTGACAGAAGCGGGAATTTCGACTGCGTAGTGGGGCCGCCCAACTGCGAACCTTTGATCGGGCAGATTGTTCTGGAGGAATTGGATCTGGTCATCGATCCGGCCGGCCGAGAACTCCTGGTTAGGCCGGAAAGCCCTTTCCTCCCGCTTCTCAAGATGAAATAGCGTACTGAGCATGGATGAACAGGAGATACAGGACGCGCTCCCCTCATTTCGCCCATCCTGTCCATCCATGTGAATGAATCTGGTGGCGACTACAGTTCGACGTCTTCGAAGAAGCGGTAGAGCGTGGCGCGTGAGACCCCGAGACGCTTGGCGGCCTCGAGCTTGTTGCCGTCGGTTGCGCGGATGGCTTCCCGGACCAAGCTGAGATCGAGCTTCCGCCGGCGGCGCCCGGAGCTGAGGCTTGAGGCGGTTGCCCGCATGGGCGGAAAGTGCTCGGGCAGGATCTCGCCGCCCTTGCATTTGACGAGGGCAAACTGCAACCAGTTCTGCAGTTCGCGCACGTTGCCGGGCCACGAGTAGGAGAGCAGGGCATCCATCGCACTGGACGAGATCACGACGTCGCCCTGCTTGCGATTCTTCAGCGCCAGTTTCAGGATGTGTTCGGCGAGCAGCGGAATATCGTTGCGCCGATCGCGCAGGGGGGGGAGCCAGAGTGGCACGACACTGAGGCGATAGTAGAGGTCGTCGCGGAACCGTCTCTCAGTAATCTCTTCCTGCAAGTCCTTGTTTGTCGCGCTGATGACACGTACGCTAACCTTCAGAGTCGTCTCGCTGCCGACCCGTTCGAAGGTGCCTTCCTGCAGAACGCGCATGAGCTTGACCTGCATGGCTGTCGAGATGTCGCCGATCTCGTCGAGAAATATGGTCCCGCCATCCGCCAGCTCGAAACGCCCCTTCTTGTCGCGAATGGCGCCGGTAAACGCCCCTTTGACGTGGCCGAACAGCTCACTTTCGAGCAGCGACTCCGGGAGCGCACCGCAGTTGATCGGAACGAAAAGCTTGTTGCCGCGATGTCCTTCGTTATGGATGGCGGCCGCGACCAGCTCCTTACCGGTTCCGCTTTCCCCCTGGATCAGGACGGGCACATCCGTGTCGGCCAGGTCGCGAATCAAGTCGTAGATCTCCAGCATCTTCTCGTCGTGACCGATAATGCCGGAGAACTGGTTGATCTCGCCCACTCTCCGGGCCAAGGCGCGTTCACGGGTTACGTCGTGGAAGGAGAGGAGCACGCCGACATCACGGCCGTCGACGTCGCTCATCATCCGTAGCGTCGTGTCAACGGTTCGGCGTTCGCCGAGCTTCGTGCTGATATCGATCTCGCGCTTGACGGTGCCGGGACCGGTCGGCACGGGGCCCTCACAGAAGAGACATTTGCCTCCGCAGAGTCGCCCGGGAAAGACGGTGTGGCAATCCATCCCGATGATCTCTTCGCGTTTGTAGCCGGTAATTTCCTCGGCAGCCTTGTTGAAATGGAAGATGCGGCGCGAGAGATCGTGCGCCAGGATGCCATCCGAGACGTTGTCGAGCAGCATACCCTCGCACTCCCGGGCAAACCGCATGGCGGCGAGATAGCCTTTGTCGAAGAAGTCATCCACCAGCCGCTTGAGCTCGTCACGTCCCTGGCGGAAGGCTCGCAGGACCAGGTCCTCTTTGCCCATGACCTCGCCCGGCGGGTTCAGGTTCCAGTGCACGGTCAGCGGAAAGCCGGGCAAGACCGGCATGTGGTCGGCTGCATTGCGGCAGAGGGTGATCACGATGTCGAAGTCCTGGTCTGGAATGTCATCGAGTCTCTTGGTCTTGGCGCCTGACAGGTCGATGCCCACTTCGGCCATCACCTTGATGGCCATCGGGTGCAGTGGGGCGATGTCGAGTCCCGCGCTGGTGATCTCGACGTCCTGCTCCGACCGGGCCAACGCAAATGCCTCCGCCATCTGGCTGGATGCGGCATTCTTGCTACAGAGGAATAGGACTTTCACAATTAGATTCCCGCCCCGTGATCGTTCCAGGGACCGTTGGCGACTGTCCAACTTCCGTCGGCCTGCCGAATATGCGGCCGCGGCTGCTGGTTATAGACTTTGGAGCCCGGGGGCACCGAATGGGTCAGCCAGACATTACCGCCGATGACCGAGTGGTTTCCGATGGTGGTGTTGCCGCCCAGGATCGTGGCGCCGGCGTAGATCACGACGTGGTCGCCTACGTTCGGATGCCGCTTGATGCCCTTGACAAGATGGCCTTCTTCATCCTTCTCGAAGCTCATCGCGCCGAGCGTGACGCCCTGGTAGAGCTTTACCTGATCGCCGATCACAGTGGTCTCGCCAATCACGACGCCGGTACCGTGGTCGATGAAGAAGCCCTGGCCGATCGTCGCGCCGGGATGGATGTCGATTCCGGTCGAGGCGTGCGCGTGTTCCGACATGATGCGCGGGATGAGCGGCACCTTTTCGAGATAGAGCACGTGCGCAATGCGGTGGACGATCACGGCATAGACGCCGGGATAGCTCATCACCACTTCCATCGTTGACCGCGCCGCCGGGTCCCCTTCGTAGGCCGCATGGATGTCGGACTGCAACAGTGTTTTGATCGCCGGAACCTGTTGAATCAGCAAGGTGACCGCAGCTTCAGCGTTCTCTTCGCACTCGCTGCAGTCGTTGCACTCATCGACCGTGCACTGGTATTCCAGCGCACGGCGAACCTGTCCCTTCAGGGCGAGGGCGGTTTCGCGCATGTGCTGCCGCAGGTCGGACTCGACATCCGTCTTATCTGACGGGCCGTGACCGTGGCAACCAGGGAAGAGGATGGCGATCAAGTCATCCAGGACGTCGCAAACCGCTTTCTTGCCTGCCAGGTTCAGTCCATTTATTGTGTTGGCAGACTGGGGGCATTCGCGACAGCTGAGCAGGTGAGCCATCGCGTCAGGCAGCAATGCTTGTATCCATTTCTCCTGGGTCATTCCGAAATTCCCTCCATCAGGCGATCACTGTTGTAAACGCCTGGCGATGAACATTCAACTCAGAACCCGTTCATCTGCGCGGTGCATCTCCCGGCACGTTCGTCCGGATTGCGCGTGACGCGCACCAGGACACGGTCGGCACCGAGGTTGCAGCACCCCAGCCGGATCAAGAGCGCATTGACCCGATTCTCGGGCAGGCAGAGGGTGTCGCGAACCCCGAACCCCTCGCGGCGGCAGAGGTCTTTGAAGTCCAGCAGGGTGAAGAGATGGATGTTGGGCGTATCGTGCCATTCGAATGGCAGGGCACCGCCCTTCGGCATCCGTCCGCAGGCGAGCTGAACGCGGTGTGTCCAGTTGGCGAAGTTCGGGAAGCTGACGATGGCTTCGGGGGCAATACGAAGCATCTCGCGCAGGACCGGCAGGGGTCTGCGGATCACCTGGATCGTCTGGCTCAGAATGGCGCAGTCGTAGCTGTTGTCCGGGATCATCCACAGCCCGTCATCCATGTTGATCTGGAGCATATCGTGGCCGTCGTCGACACACCGGATCAGGTGGCCGATATCGATATCGACCCCCATACCGGCGGTGTGCCGCTTCTCGCGGAGGTACGAGAGCAGTTCGCCTCCTCCGCAGCCGAGGTCCAGGACCCGGGCGTTCTGTGGTATCATGGCGGCGATCAGTTCGAACTCGCGGCGGCGCGCATCCCCGCGATGCGTGGTGTGGGGTGCGGCCTTCACGTGTCCACCCGACGTTACCCAGGGCAGGAATGAGCGTACGATTTCCGACATGTGTTCGATATCAATCAGGAAGGCATCATGGCCATGTGGTGCGTGCAGGCGACAGTACGACACGGCCTTCCCTTCCCGTAGCAGGGCACGGGCGATCTCCCACGACTGCTCGGGCGGGAAAAGCCAGTCTTCGCTCAGTGCGACGATCATGACTTTCGACCGGATGCGCTCGAAGGCCTCCTCGATGCTGCCGTAGTTGGCCGCGATCTCGTACTCATCCATCGCCTGCGTGATGTGGAGATACGAGTTGGCATCGAAGCGCTGCACGAATTTAGAGCTCTGGTGTTCCAGGTAGCTCTCGACCTGGAAGTTGGAACGGAAGGCCTCCGGCGTTGTGGGTTCCGCGTCCGGTGCGATGGCATCAAGGCGTCGGTCACGGCCGAACTTGTCGGTCATCATGCCGGGCGAGAGGTAGGTGATATGACCCACCTTACGCGCCAGGGCCAGGCCGCTGGCGGGGGTGGCTCCCGTTCCGTAGTAGTCGCCTTCCTTCCAGTTGGGGTCGCCGGTAATGGCCGAGCGGCCGACAATGTCGAACGCCAGCGCCTGGGCCGACAGCGAGCCGGCCGACGCGATGCAGATGCCGCGCCTGACCCGTTCCGGGTAGCGCAGCATCCAGTCCAGCACCTGCATGCCGCCGAATGATCCGCCGATCACGGCGGCGACCTGCTCGATTCCGAGTTGCTGCAGGAGCCGGTTGTGCACGTCGACGATATCCTCGACCGCGAGGGGTGGAAATGCCGACCCGTAGGGCTGTCCCGTCTGCGGGTTGATGGAAGCGGGTCCCGTGGTGCCGCGACAGCCGCCCAGGATGTTGGCGCAGACCACGTGGTAGAAGTCGGTGTCGATGCCGCGTCCGGGCCCGATCATCTCGTCCCACCAGCCGACGGGTCCATCGGGACGATCGAGCCGACCGGCCACATGGGCATCGCCGGTCAGGGCGTGGCAGACAAAGATGACATTGTCGCGGGCGTCCGAGAGTGCGCCATACGTCTCGTAGGCCACCTGAACGGTTGGTAGAGGCCGCCCGCATTTGAGGCGTAGCCCTTCGGGAGGTAGCTCAAGTTGCAGGGTCTGCGTGCTGACTACACCCACGCCGGTGCTCTGTTCGGTTGGAGAGGATTCATCCATGGTGGCTACTTCCTTGCTGTCGTCTGTGCTTCCACCCAGGCGGCGTAGGGTCCGGTGACATCGTCAATGTCCATCGTCAGAATCTCCGGCACCTCGTACGGGTGCTCCCGGTCCACGGTCTCCTGCACAGCGGCCACCCGGGCCGCCGTGGTCTTGATCAGAAGTAGAATCTCGTGGCCCTGTTCGATGGTGCCTTGCCAGCGATACGTACTGCCGATCGGTACTGTCTGCACGCAGGCCGCCAGGTTCTGTTCAACCAGCATGCGTGCCAGCCGATTGGCCTGTTGCTCGTCTGCAACGGTTGTTTGGACCAGTTTCAACATTTCGCCTTTCGGATCACTTCTACATGCTCTACACTTGCAACGCAAGTTCAACAGTGGTCTCGGAGAGGGTATAATGGCATTAACAGATGAGCAGAAAGCAGCGGTAGCACAGTGGGTTGTCGAGGGGGATGGGCTGTCTGAGATTCAGAAACGGCTGAGTGCCGAGTTCGACATCTCCATGACGTACATGGACGTCCGTTTTCTCGTTATCGACCTCGACCTTACACTCAAAGAGGAAGCGCCACCCGC
Organism: Kiritimatiellia bacterium; assembly: GCA_029939545.1. GTDB lineage: Bacteria > Verrucomicrobiota > Kiritimatiellia > UBA8416 > JABMPJ01 > JABMPJ01. The sequence goes on from JAOZSS010000096.1 coordinate 5,752, forward strand.
GCCCGAACCTGAACCAGAGCCCCCGCCCCAGCCTGAACCGGCACCCGAAACGGCGGCATCAGAGCCGGTACCGGCGGGTACGGAAGCCCCGGCCGCAGGCGGCAACGTCAGCGTGGAGGTCGACCGTGTGGTCAAGCCGGGCGCCGTGGTTAGCGGCAGCGCGACCTTCAGCGATGGCCGGCAGGCAACATGGATGCTTGATCAGCTTGGACGTTTGGCCCTGGATGCCGGAGACACGGACTATCGTCCTTCGGAGGAGGATGTCGCCGAATTCCAAATAGTCCTCCGTGATGCCCTCCAGAAGCAGGGCTTCTAGGTTCTTGCGCAGTAGGAGCACAGTGTGCGAAAGCCCGATATTCGCCTCCTGGCCACTGATCTTGACGGTACGGTCATCGGCCACCGCGACGATCGTGCGTGCTATCCCATCTTCAAGGATCTCATTGGCGAGCTCCGCCGGAATCGGCACCTGCTCTGGATCATATCTACCGGTCGCCACTACGGCAGCTTCCTTTCGTTCACAGGCTCATTGGAACGGGCGGGCATCCATGCCGACTTGGTTGTAACCCATCGCGGGCGGGTGTTTGAGCGCCACGGCAAGGGGTACCAGCTCAAGCTGGCCTACACGGCCCGAGTTGTGCTGGCGTCTATGCTTGGCCATACGCGAGCCCGCCGCGAGCTGAGGAGGATGCACCACCACCTTTCGACACATGTGCGCGGCGTCCGGCGGGTACTATTGCTCAAGGATCGTTTTGTCCTGCGATTCGCCACCTTGGAGTCGGCCCAGGAATCCATGAAATGGGTCAGGCGGCAGACTCAGGAAGTACCCGCCCTCAAGGCTATCCGGAAGGAGCGGGAGATCGAGGTGGAGCAGATCGCCTGCCGCAGAGGGCATGCCGTCCGCGTGTTGGCGGAGCGGTTAGGTGTATCGCGTGACGAGATCCTGGCGGTCGGCGATACACGAACCGACATGTGCATGCTTGATCAACGCGTGGCATTCTACACCGGCTGTCCGCTTAATGCCGACGACGAGACCAAGCAGATCGTGCATGATCTCGGTGGCCATATCTCCACAGAATTCACCCTGTCCGGCCTGATCGACATCATCAGGTCGACGCTGGATGGCAACGTGTCGTCCGAGATACCCCCGCTGCCGGAAGAGATGCCCCGCCGACGCCGCTCGGGCCACCAGGTGTCGCGAACAGGCTCAAGGGATCGCAAGCACCTGCTGCGCAGCTATATGCTTGGCGGTGCCATCGTCGCCATCACGCTGGTGGTATTCGCCAGCTTCGGTGTCCTTCCCTTCTCGGGCCTGATCATGAAGCCGTTTTACTTGTTCTTCCGGGCGATGGACGGGTTCTGGGCGTTGTTCAGTTAGCCGCGAAGAGGCACAAAAGACACAAGAAGATGGCCCGCTCGGAGAGCGGGCCCTACCTCACGTTCGGATCAGTGCCAGGTAGCGCTCCGCGCGGGCCGCTATATGACCATCGCCGCCGAGCTACTTCTGCGCTGCGGCGGCTTCCTTGATCAGGCTGAGGCCGATCACCTCGCGCTGGATCTGGTTGGTGCCTTCGTAGATCTGCGTGATCTTGGCATCGCGCATCATCTTCTCGACCGGGTACTCCTTCATGTAGCCGTAGCCACCGAGGATCTGCACGGCGTCGGTGGTCACCTTCATCGCCACGTCGGAGGCGTAGAGCTTGACCATCGCGGAGAGCTTGCTGATGTCCTTCGCGCCCGTATCGATGTAGCGGGCAACCCGGTAAACCAGTGCGCGCGCGGCTTCGACCTGCGTGGCCATGTCGGCCAGCATGAACTGGATGCCCTGGTTGGCGCAGATCGGCTTACCAAACTGGACGCGTTCGCGGCTGTACTGAGTGGCGATCTCAAGCGCGCCGGCGGCCACGCCCAGGGCCTGGGCGGCCACGCCGGGACGGGACACGTCGAGCGTCTTCATTGCCACGATGAACCCCATACCCTCGCGGGCAATCAGGTTCTCGGCCGGAATGCGGCAGTCGGTGAAAATGAGCTCGCACGTGGCCGAGCCACGGATGCCCATCTTGTTTTCCTTCTTACCAAACTCGAAACCGGGCGTGCCTTTCTCGACGATGAAGGCGCTCGCGCCGCGGGCACCCTTGGCCTTGTTTGTCATCGCAATTACGGTGTAGATCTCGGCTTCGCCGCCATTGGTGATCCACTGCTTCGTCCCGTTGAGCACATACTCGTCACCGTCCTTGACGGCCGTGGTCTTGATCCCGCTCGCGTCGCTGCCGGCACCGGCCTCGGTCAGACCAAAGGCCGCCAGCGTGCCCTGCGCGATGCGCGGCAGATACTTGGCCTTCTGCTCGTCGGAACCATACAGCAAGATGGGGTCCAGTCCCAAACCGGTAGCAAAAAGCGATAGGGCCGTGCCCGAATCGACTTTGCACAGCTCTTCGACACAGATGACCAAGTCCATCACGCCGCCGCCCATACCTCCGTATTCTTCGGGGATCATGATGCCGAACAGGTCGGCATCGGCAAAGGCCTTGACGATGTCCCACGGAAACTCGTGCGACGTATCGTAATGCTCGCGCATCGGTTTCATCTTCTCTTCAGCGATTTGACGACACAGGTCGCGAATCATGATTTGTTCTTCGGTCAGGTCGAACTCCATGGTCATACCTCTCAATTGCTTCTTGCGTCTCCTCTAGCCGACCGGACCACCCCAGCCGCAAACTCGCCGCGTATCGTAGGCGCGGGCAGGCAGATGGGGCAAGGTTAAAAGGTTAGCCGAGAGGGGCGACTCCACTCTCGGAACGATACAGGGCCATGCGGAAGCCGAAAGAACCGGGAAGTCTTCCAGATCTTTAGGCTCATAGTACCAGTCTCTTAGGGGCGCACCTAAGTCTCTTAGGGACGCACCTATACTTCTCTTAGGGACGCACCTATACT
>JAOZSS010000097.1 GCA_029939545.1 Kiritimatiellia bacterium
TTCCATGACTCTCCAAGTTTTGGCAGCGGGAGGAGCTAACCGCCCACCCCGTTTCCCTAAATACCCACAGATTATTCAGAAGAGCCTTAAAGGATGGCATCACGCCCTTCATTCAGAAGTTCATACGCCGCGACGGCAAACGCTTCGACGCCCGCCTTAAGCTGGAGGAATCGGGCAAGGCCGGGTTCGATTTCACGCCCAACGAGACGCCACGGATGTGCAAACAGAAGCAATCGCACTCTGTCTGCACATCTGTTGTGCAAACTAAGTGATTGACACTCTGTTTGCATATCTATAAATTAACCCATTATGTTTGTAGGCAGAAAACACGAAATATCCCTCATCCGGGAACGCCTTGCGGACCAGGCAAAAGCACAGATGATTGTGCTCTACGGTCGACGGCGTGTCGGCAAATCCACACTCATTCGCGAAGCGGTGAAAAGAGAGGTCCGCGTACTCTACTTCGAGGGCATTGAAGGCGAGAACACACAGATTCAAATCAGCCAGTTCCTCGATGACCTCGCACATCAAACTGGACGCGTCCGACTGAGCGCAACAACATGGCGTGAGGTGTTCAAGGGACTCGGCGAAATTGTCGAGACTGGCCGATGGGTGCTGGTCTTCGATGAATTGCCATGGATGGGCGCGGGAAGAACGGCCATTGTTTCGCAGCTGAAACTCTACTGGGACCGCTGGATCCGCAATCCACAGATCGCCCTCTTTCTCTGCGGCTCAGTCGCCAGCTTCATGGTGCGCCATGTGGTGCATTCAAAAGCACTCCACAATCGCAAGACGCTTGAAATGTGCCTATCCCCATTGTCGCCAAGAGAAGCTGGTTGCTTCATCAACAGACGAAGTCATCGCGAGAAGGCCCTGCTCTACATGACACTGGGAGGAGTGCCCAAGTACCTGGAACAGGTCGATGCGCGGCGTTCGATCGAGAAGAACCTGAACCGGTTGTGCTTCAGTGCCGACGGCTTCTTTTTGACCGAATACGAGACGCTGTTCAAAGAGCAATTCCGAAGCCTCAAAGTATACGAGTCGATCGTCGCATCCCTGGCCACGTCGTCGGCGAGCCTGAGCGAATTGGGCAAGCGTATTGGTGTGTCGCGGGGCGGGGGCTTTGGCGAGCAACTGCAGAATCTGGTGAGAGCCCAGTTCGTCTGCGAGTACAAGCCGGTCAGGATCGGCAATGCGACAGGGGCACGAACACGCCTGTACAAGCTGACTGATCCGTTTCTGCTCTTCTATTTCCGATATATCCATGACAACCGCGATCTGATCGGCCGGAACCGATACGGTGAGAACCTGTTCCGCAGCATCGTCGGCCCATCGCTTAACCAGTATTGCGGCCTGGCTTTTGAGCGCCTCGGTGAAGCATCAATCAATTGCATCCTTGAGCTGATGGAACTGCAACTCGTTGACATCAAACAAATGGGAACCTACTTCCGCCAAACCAGAACACTTGGCTCAGGACTCCAGATCGACTGGCTTGTCGTACGACACGACGGCGTCTGGAATCTGCTGGAGTTCAAGTACGAGGGCAGGCCGGCGGGGCTGGATGTCATGCGCCAGGTTCAAGAGAAGATACGCCGCCTGAACCCACCGGATAATATCTCAGTCGAGCCAGTCCTCGTCTCAGCCCATGGCTGCACGAAGGCACTGCAAGCCACGGGATTTTTCCAGCGCACCATTACCCTCGCTGACCTAATGTCATAGAGGATGCCAGCCGAAATGCCGCGACTGCACGCCCATGCACGCTGTTCCAGTCCAAAGACCTCGCAAACAGCATGTAATTGGGTGAAACGGGGTGGGCGGTTAGCGTGACGACGGTTCCAAATTTCACATTCTTCGAGTTGCCTGCGGGAAGCCCCAGCTTCCCGTTCTGAATGCATCTTGAAAACACGACTGTCGACAGCAAAAGCCAGCTCTGAGATCGAAGGAAAGGGTTCTTTTTGTCCATCAATCCCTTTACGGATACCTATGCCCATGGGGTCTGAATTGTCGCATTTCTGTGGTGAAAATCCCGCCCTTCAAGCTGACTTCTCTATGGGTGTAACCGGCCATCGGCGTCAGGGAAGCTGAAGCTCTACCTCGTCTCCCACACCCTCAGCCCATGCCGACTCAGGTAGATCGGGATCTGTCGCACGCCGTTATCCAGCGCCTCTATCTCACGGATCATTCTCCGCTTCACGCTGGGCGATGTGCCGCTCAGGATTGTCAATGACCCGCCCTCCCATCCCGCACCCTTCTTCATAGGGCAACGTCGCGAGAATCGAGCTGCGCTTCTGCAATGTCCGCGACAGATAAAAGTCGATTCGGCATTATCGCCGCTATGCAAATAACATTTACATGTTCGAACTGTGAGTCGAGTTTTGTCGCGGATGCGGGTGACGCGGGCTCTCAGGTGGAGTGTTCTGAATGCGGCGCCACCCTTACCGTACCCCGCAAGGGGCCGGGCCCCGGCACGACTGTGGGCGGCTTTGAGATCAAGCGGATGCTGGGCAAGGGCGGGATGGGCGAAGTGTATCTGGCCCGACAGATTTCCATGGACCGCGACATCGCGCTGAAGATCCTGCCTTCGAGTATTACAGCCCAGCCGGATGTGGTGGACCGTTTTCTGCGGGAAGTCCGGATGGCAGCCAAGCTCGATCATCCGAACATTGTCACGGCTCACGAGGCCGGCGAGGACGGCGGCGTCTACTACATGGCCATGGCTTATATCAACGGCGAAGGTTTGGATGAAAAGCTGAAGCGGGATGGCGCGATGTCTGAACAGGCGGCGCTGAAGTTGATCCGGAAAGTTGCCGCTGGCTTGGATTATGCATGGGAAAAGCATCACATTCTGCATCGGGACATCAAGCCCGCCAACGTCATGCTGGATGAAGATGGTGAGCCGCGGCTGACGGACATGGGGTTGTCTAAGAGTACAGATGATGTGGGCGGCATGACGATGTCGGGTACGGTGATGGGAACGCCCAACTACATGAGCCCGGAACAGGCCGAGGGCAAAAGTGAAATGGATTTCAGGTCCGACATCTATTCGCTGGGTGCGACCCTGTATCACATGCTGGCCGGCAAGATGCCGTTTGAAGGCACCAGTGTCATGGACACGTTGCGCAAGCAGATCTCCGAGTCATTGCCCGATCCACGCGAGTCGAACCCGGATGTCTCGGAGGCGTGTGTGTCGCTGCTGGAAATTATGCTGGCGAAAAGCCCGGATGGACGGCATCCATCGTGGAATGCACTGATAGCTGACATTAATGCGGTGCTGGGCGGGCATCCGCTGTCACAGGCTGCGCCAGCAGCATCTATATTGCTGCGAGCCGACGCAGCAAGAAAGGGACATGGGGACCGCAAGATCGTTGTGGGGCAGTCCACGATCGCGAAACTGCATAACGTGTCGCACCAGGCTGCGGAACATAAGTCTCCGAAATCGAAAGCTTCGCTCGTTGCCGCGGCTGTTGTCGGGGTATTTGTAGTGGTCGCGGGTATCGTGGTTCTTGTGGGGGCAAAGAGCGGCAAGAAGTCGGCGGCTCCCCCCGCTGTGTCGTCCGAGGTTGAAATCGCTCAACGGGAGCAGGCGGCTGAAGACGCCGCGCGGCGGCAGGAGGCGGAAGCCGCAGCCAAAAAGCGGAAGGCGAAGGAAGAAACAGCACGGCTGCTGGCGGCCGAAGAGGCGGCAAAGAAGCGTAAGGCGCAGGAGACAGCGAGGAAGGAAGGCATCAGCCGCGTACTGGTTGAACTGAAGAGCAAAGCAGAGACACTCGGCACCCAGGGCAAGGTCGACGAAGCGAAAGCACTGCTGAAGAATTACTCCGGATTGTATGCCGCCGAAACGGCTGCCGAGCGGGCGAAGTTGGTCAAGACTCACGAAGAAGCAGCGGCGACCGCTGCCGTCAGCGAACGGGTCGCCGAAGAAAGACTGACGCAGTTGCGGGAAGTGATTGCCGACCACCTGTTGAAGCATGATTTTGCCGCCGCCCGGCGGGCCGTGGACGAAGCCGACGAGGAAGTTTCGGTACGATCCCGGAAAGGCTGGAAAGAGATCAAGGACCTGACAGAGAAAGCCTCTCAAATGCCCTCTATCATTCTGGCGGCGTACAAGTCGCACAAGGGAAAGGATACTACAGTCTATTTCAGGAAAGGGATGGAGAAGCTGCGGATAACCCAGGCAGGCCCTGAGGGCGTGATGGCCAAGAGATCAATCGTGACCCAGGGAAAAGTGGTTGGCTCGTCTGCCCGCAGCTTCGGCTACCGGGATCTGAGTGTGCGTGAAAAGATGATCCGCCTGGGGAAAGAGCAAACGCCAGAGAAGGACATCATGCGTGGCCTGCTGGCCTGGGAGTCGAAACGGCCGGAAGCGGCTGAGAAGTTGTTTGTCCGGTCGGACAGCGAACTGGGCCGGATATTGAACGAGCGTATGGCACAGTTGCTCATGCAGCAGAAAGATGCGGTAGTAGCGGGCAAGAAAGCACGGCGTGAAGCCGTAGCCGCCAGAGCGTTCCAGGAATTGCTCGCGGCCGCGGGCTTGGCCAAGGCGGAGAAGAATCCGGAGAAACTAAAGTTGGTCGTTCGCAAGAAACGATTCACGGAAAGCGAGATCGCGAGGGCGGGGAAATGCCTGAAAAGTTTCCGGCAACAGCATGCGGACACCGATTACGCCGGAGACTACGCTGCGGTACTGGACACATTCGCCAGGATCAGGCCGAATATGCCGCTGTACGTGACACAGGATGTGCTGGATGCAGCGTTGGCAAGGCTCCAAAAGGCTAATCCCGGGAGCGTCTCATGGAAGGAAGCCAAGATTGAAGAGGACGGAATCGTACTTGATTTCAGTGGGCAAGGAATGTTGATCGATATTTCCGCTCTACATGGCTTACCCATCAAGTCCCTGAACCTGAATTTAACTGCTGTCAAAGACCTCACGCCACTACAGGGCATGCCTCTGACCCGTCTGGAACTGATGTACCTTAACTCTGCGCAACATGACCTATCTCCTCTAAGTGGAATGCCCCTGAGAAGGTTGGGTCTCCGATCTCGTGGCGCGAATGGGCCTAGAGCGCTCAATCTGCGTCCACTTCAAGGCATGTCACTCGAGCACCTGGACCTAAGCGGAGACAACGGGAGCGCTGGAGATCTGTCACCGCTCCTGGGAATGCCCCTGAAACATCTAAACCTACAGTTCTGGCGTGGGCTACACGATATATCGCCACTGGAAAACATGCCTTTGGAGTATCTGAACATCGTGAGGACAGGCGTCAAAGACATCACCCCGATTCAAGGCTCGAAGACTCTGAAGCAACTTGTCAGATGATGTTTGGCGGGGATTTTCTCTTTATGAAATTCTGCGGCCAATATTGCTTGGCTGTGCAGACAACAGGTTTACTCTTGTCTGCTAGAATAGTCTGTGGGTATACTTGTGTTGAAGGAAATAAACACCGTGCGATTGACATGTTTATTGGCTACAATGGAGATGAACCATGAGTATACAAACACAGGGGAAACTCAACCGGCTGCTTCAGTCGATACCGAGTGCCACCGTTGTAACATCAAGGCATCTGACTGGACTGGGGGTGTCTCCTCAGCTTGCGAAGAAGTATGTTCAGAATGGCTGGCTCACCAGCTTCGGAACGGGCGCGTTTGCACGTGCCGGTGACGCTCCAGACTGGCTGGGGGGATTGTATGCCTTGCAGTCGCAACTTGGATTGACGGCACATGTAGCTGCGGTTAGTGCGCTGGAGCTACAGGGACGTGCGCATTTCGTGCCTCTTGGACAAGGAAGACGTGTGACGCTTGTTAGTGATCGAAGAGAGAATTTGCCGAAGTGGTTCACGGTATATCCTTGGACGGCCGGTTTGCACCACCGCTGCCTCACGCTTTTCCATCAACTGCCCGATCAGGCTACCTTGGCATTCAATTGCGGGACGTTCTCGGTACACATCTCTTCACCAGAGCGCGCCATCATAGAGGAGATGTGTCTGGCCCGCGGCAACAATGACATCGAGCACGCTGTCATGCTCATGAATGGGCTCTCGACTCTCAGACCCAGTGTCGTGCAGCCACTGCTCATGAGCTGTACCTCTGTTAAGGCCAAGCGGTTTTTTCTGTGGGCGGCCAAAGCCGCCCAGCACACATGGCTGGAACGTGTGGACGTCCGCTCGGTGGACTTGGGCTCGGGGAAGCGACAACTCTACACTGGTGGAATCTTCGATCCGGAGTATCTAATCACGGTGCCACAAGGGGAGGAGTTACCCAATGTTTGACGCACGCTTCGAGGCCCAGATTCGACTGGTGATTCAGTGTCTCCCTCAGGTGGCAAAGCAAGACTGCTTCGCGATGAAGGGCGGCACGGCCATCAATCTGTTTCTGAACGACATGCCTCGCGTGTCAGTGGATATCGATCTGACGTATCTCCCGCTAAGGACGCGGGATGAATCTCTCAGAGCCATCAGTGACGCGCTTCTACAGATCAAGGGTGACATTGTGCGACTCATGCCGGGTAGCCGAGTCACGGCACGGCACATCCAGGGATATGCCGCCAAACTCTCTGTTGTCAGGCGATACCGAAATCAAGATCGAGCCGAATCTCGTGCTTCGCGGGAGTCTCGGAAAACCATTGAATAAGGAGCTTTCACCTGCTGCGCAAGCGCACTTCTCGGCATCTGCCAGTATCCAAGTACTCGCCAAGGAAGACCTGTATGCCGGCAAGCTCTGTGCTGCCCTTGACCGCCAACATCCGCGGGACTTGTTTGATGTCAAGATTCTGCTCGACGATACCGGCATCACTCCGGCGATACGTCGCGCCTTTGTTGTCTATTTGGCGGGACACAATCGACCGATGCATGAGCTACTGAGTCCAAATCTGATCGACATCACGGATCCCTTTGAACGGCAATTCCTCGGCATGGTGCGTGAGCCCGTGACCATCGAGAAGCTTGTCGCTGCCCGTCAAGATCTTGTTGCAAACCTGGCGCCATCACTTGATAGCGCAGAGCGGCAGTTCCTGTTGTCCATGAAATCAGGTGATCCAGATTGGGATGTGTTGGGTTTCGACAATCTCCAGGCCATGCCGGCTCTTCAATGGAAACTGCACAACATCCGCAAGATGGGCGCCCGGAAGCGTGATGAGCAACTTGAGACTCTGCGAGTTCTTCTGGATGTGGGCTAGGATATTGGTGTTTGGAGTTGGATGCTGGACGATGAACTGATCCGAATCTGCGGGTCAATAGCGAAGCTCGACCATCTGGTGGCACGAGGACTTTGTAGTCACCGAAATCCATCTCGGCATCCAGTACGTCAAAGAGAAAATGACCTTCCAGAAGCACGCGACCGGCCCCCACGTCACCCGGCACATCGTCACCTGCCGAGGTGCCGCGCCTGTTTACCGCTGCGCTGGAAAGCAGGCCGATGTCGGCGACATTGCAAGCATCCACACACCAAGCCTCCTTGGCTTCGACTTCAGCGTATGCCGCGCCTCTCAGCTTGTAGGTGCTCATATCCATTTTCCCTGAGGGATGGAGCTGATCCCCCACGCTGCACTTCGCCCCATAGGCCAGCATGGCTGCACATTCGTAGCGAAGGGCGTTGGGATGCTTGTAGCCGCCAAATTCGCCCCACGTCGTGTGGAACTTTCCGGTCATACCCAGGAAATCGAGCGGTAGGTTGTGACAGTACTTTGCCGAAATCGGGAAATGGTCGTACCCCCACCCACCGGTCGGAAGGGATTCCAGCTCGAGGTGGCTGAAGTGTTTCAGGATGTCACGCTTGCCGCACGTGATATGGCCGCTGTTGTGGAACACAGGCATCTCCGGATCGTGAACATGTGCGGCGGCGGTCGTCCGCTCGTAGTAGGCGTCCAGTACCAACTTCGCATTGACGAGACGGTCTTCTTCCTTCTCCGGATCCAGACCGTTCTGCTTCATGCTCTCCATGCAATAGCGACAGCAGCATGGCCCCTGGCTGATGATATCCAGGAAAATTCCGTCGGCATTGAGGAACAGGGCGACGACCTCTTCAATCTGTTCGCAAAGGTGGTCGAGATACGGCGTATTGAAACACATGTTCCGGAAGCCGGCCTGTAGCGCTCCGGAGCCCCAGCCGAGATGTTTGCCGTCATAGCCCATCTCGCGCCATTCGGGATGCGCTTCCGCCATGACATTATGAATGCCGGCCGTGAGATAAATGGGCACATTAACGTCGATCTCCTTTGCCGCATCAAACTGTGCACGAAGCAGATCGAAGGAGAGATGCGGATGGCGTTTCCCGATCTTCGTATCGTAATACGACCACCCGTGATGCCCGGATGCAAAGCAGGTTATGGAATCGAGATGACCGGCTCTGAGCGCCTCCTGCCACTCCTCTTTCTTGAAGTTCGTGCCGATACCATCGATGGCCGGCGAGGTGTGAAAATCAAGATGGACTTGCCGGTATCGTAGTTTGTGCATGTGTTCCTCCGCGTTTGGGATCGTATCTGGTTCTGACTGTTGATTGTGTTGCGTGACAGGGATATAGTGAATCAATCAGGAGTTGGTATCCACACAATGTCCATATATTCGGGCGGACAAGGTTGAGCATCCTCTGCAATGGGAGTGCTGCGGCTACCATGCCATCCAGGATCGGGTGTAACCGGTCTTCCGCTCCTGCCTGAGA
>JAOZSS010000098.1 GCA_029939545.1 Kiritimatiellia bacterium
ACGCGCGGCCTGCCGGTAGACATCGTCGAATTCGTCCTGTGATATGTAACGTTCGAATCGCCAAAACCCCAGACAAAAAGGCTGGCCAGCGCTCTCAGGGTTCCCTAAATACCCACAGATTATTCAGAAGAGCCAAATCTTCTTTGGCGGCATGTGGGACCAACTGGAACGTTCCTGCCTGTGATTATGATCCGACCGGGCAATACGACTTTGCCAAAAACGGGATCAGAAATCCCTTCTTTTCCAAGGATGCCATGAAGGTGACCGCCAACACCCCATGGGTGAGACCTTCTGGTCACAGTACGACCGCCTTGCATGCAAACCATAGTTCTGTCATGATGCCTCTCGTTATGCCGCGCCAAACAGATATAGCCACCAAGGTCAGTCGTCTGCGCGAGTTCGTGCTACGTGAAAAGCGGATGCCGGGCTACACTGAGATGCTCGTGCTGTTTGACTACCGTTCCAAACAGGCGGTCCACAGCCTCATTCTCAAGCTGGTTGAGCACGGCTACATCACCAAGGCGGATCGCAAGATTGCGTTCACCGACAAGCTCATCGGGACTATCCGCCTGCTCGGCACGGTCCAGGCCGGGTTCCCCTCTCCCGCCGAGGAGGAGCTGCTTGACACGATCACGTTGGACGAGTTTCTGATTGAGAAGCCGGAATCGACCTTTATGTTGCGCGTGACCGGCGACTCGATGACCGATGCCGGTATTCACCCGGGCGACATGGTACTGGTCGAACGAGATGCCACACCGCGCAAGAACAGCATTGTGATTGCGCAGGTGGATGGCGAATGGACGATCAAGTACTTCGTAAAGGACCGCGAGGGCGTGCGGTTGGATCCGGCCAACAGCAAGTACAAACCGATCCGCCCGCAGAATTCGCTCGAAATCGCAGGTGTAGTGCGTAGTGTGATTAGGAAGTATTGATCAGGAGACAGGAAGTCAGGAGTCAGTGAGGCAGAGGAAGAGCTGCGCACGGGACAGCCGCAAGTCATAGCGTGCCCCCTGACCCCTGACTCCTAAGCAGACGGAAAGACAAAGGACCGATGAAGGAACTAGAAGAAGGTAGTGTGCTGACGTTGGATTTTGCAAAATTGGCGAAGGTGGCGGGGAACTGTCCGGATGTGATTCCTGTGGCGGTTCAGCATGCCGATACGAAGGAGATGATCCTGGTGGCCTACACCAATGAATTGGCTTTCAAGGAGTCGATTGCCAAGCAGAGCCTGGTACTGTGGAGCACGTCACGCAACGAGCTATGGGAAAAGGGCGCGACCTCGGGGCAGACCTACGACCTGATCGAGGCCTTCGTCAACTGCGAGCAGAACTCGCTCCTCTACACAGTACGTCCCCGCGCCGGCGGTATCTGCCACACGAGCAACCAGGCGGGCGAGCCGCGCAACTGCTACTACCGCCGGGTCAACTTTGACACGGGCGAACTTGAGAATGTGGATCCGTAGTGTTTGCGGCTCGCGGGGACGCTCGCCCTCCATAGGGCGACATCCCCCGGTTCATTCATGGAGGGCGAGCCGTCCACAGCCTCTAATCTCACCTTGCATACTTAGCCGGTGACGCCTACTCTCTCGGCGTGTTTTAAAACAGGAGGCAGTTGTCATGGAAGAGCAAGATAAGCGTGTTGAACCCGTTGAAGAAGATGCGACGGTGGTCGAAGAGCCGGAAGCCGCGACCGTAGAGGAGCCTGCGCCTGCACCGGAAGAGAAGCCGGACGAATCGGCGGCAAAGAAGGCGCTCGCAGCCTGCGGGCACGTGGGCGACTACTTTGCGTCGGACCGCTGTAATCCGCTGGCGGCCGTGGATATGCTGGATGACGTCATCGCCTGGGCGCGCCGCGTGTTCCCGGTCGAGATGTTCGACACCATCGCGACATCGCTCGTGAAATACGGCCACCTTGGCCTGATCGTGGCGGAGGTCGCTTGCGTCATCCTCGGCCTGACCGCTTCGTTCAAGATGGACAACTGGCGCCTCTTCCCGGCCGGGATCGGAATTGCCCTGCTGCTCGTCATTCTCCAGTACACCGCGAGTCGCTTCATGGATGCAGGCGATCGCCTGCTCTCCAACTCGCCCAGTCGGCTGGGATCAGATGCGTTCATGGATTGCCTCGCGCTGCTGGTAGAGGTCCTCGGCATCTGCCTCTTCTTTGCCCACTGGTTCCTAGGCGGCTGGAGCCACTTCTTCGTCGGCCTCGCGCTGTGGGCGCTGTGTGACACGGTTGCCTATATCGCCCTGCACCCCAGCATGGTAAACATCGAGGTCGGCGGCGAAGTTGGCGCTGGCGAAGAAGCGATCGGCATCCTCTCGCTTGCCGTCAAGACCGTCGTCCGCCTCGTGCCCATGGCGTTCGGTATCGGAGCCATTCTCGGCTCGATCGCCCTGATCGCGGCCACGTTCACCATGATGCGCCACGGCGACCCGACCGCAGCCCTGTCGTCCCTTCGGCTCATCACGGGCTGTGTGCTGCTGCCGTTCTTCAGCTATATCCTATTTACGTTCTATCACCTGCTGATCGATCTACTGCGCTCCATTCTTGTGCTGGGGCAGCATGATTTGGAGCGGGACGACTGATTGTTTCGCGGGCCGCTTCGGGCTCATCTGAAAAAGGAATATACATCATGAAGATTACTATTGTTGGAACCGGCTACGTGGGCCTTGTTACAGGCACGACCTTTGCTGAAATCGGGCATGATGTACTCTGCGTTGACAACGACACCTCCAAGATCGACAAGCTTAAAAACGGCATCATGCCGATCTACGAAGAGGGCCTCGAAGAGATGGTTCTCGCCAACATCAAGGCCGGACGGCTCACGTTCTCCGCGTCTGTAGCGGAAGGTACCGCCTTCGCCGAGGTCATCTTTATCGCCGTCGGCACCCCGCCGGGCTACCACGGCGAAGCCAACATGTCTTATGTCGAGAGCGTCGGACGCGAAGTGGCCGAGCACATGACCTCCTACCGCCTGCTGGTGGAGAAGAGCACGGTTATCGTCAACACGAACGAGCAGCTCACGCGCACCATGAACAAGTATCTCAAGGCGGATATCCCGTTCGACATTGCCTCGAATCCCGAATTCCTGCGCGAGGGCACGGCGATCAAGGATGCCTTCAAGCCCGATCGCATCGTGGTGGGTGTGGAGAGCGATCGTGCCGGCGATATCCTGCGTGAGGTTTATGCGCCGATCGTCGAGAAGAGCGGCTGCGAATACCTGCAGATGGACATCGCCAGCGCCGAGTTGACCAAGCACGCGTCCAACTCCTTCCTGGCCATGAAGATTTCATTCATCAACGCCGTCAGCCGGATCTGCGAACTGACCGGCGCGGATATTACACAAGTGGCGCACGGTATGGGCCTCGACGCCCGTATCGGCGCGCATTTCCTCAGGGCGGGCGTGGGTTACGGTGGCTCCTGCTTCCCGAAAGATGTCGATGCGTTTGTGCGCATGGGTGACGAGGTCGGCTATAGTCTCAACCTGCTCAAAGAGGTCCAACGCATCAACAGGCAGCAGCGCGAACACGTCATGCGCAAGCTCAAACAGGAGATGTGGGTGTTGCAGGAGAAGCGCGTCGCTGTCTTTGGCCTGGCCTTCAAGCCGGGCACGGACGACATCCGCGAATCACCCTCGCTCTACTTTGTTCCCCAGCTCCAGGAACAGAAAGCATCGCTCTGCCTGTGGGATCCGATCGCACGTGAGAAGTTCGATGAGGAATTCCCCGGGCTGGAATACAACGACGACCTGCTCGAGTGCGCGAAGGATGCCGACGCGCTACTGATCCTGACCGACTGGCCTGAGATCCGGGAGCTGGACCTGGCGGCCCTCAAGGACGCTATGCGCTGTCCCATCGTGGTGGACGGCCGCAACGTCTTCGACGCCCAGGCCATGGCCGAGCAGGGCTTCACCTATCATTCCGTAGGGAGAGTAGGAAAGAGGGGTTGACCTTTGCCACCAACACAGGCATCATCCCGGTTCGTTTTGACCGAAGGATCCATTTTGACAGCAAGCAGGATTCTGGTCTGGAAGGGAGCGTGATACTAGATAGCTATGGCAATGCAAGTAAAAGTCAAACGGGGTGAACCCGTCGAGAAGGCGCTTAAGCGGCTTAAGAAGGTCATGGACAAAGAAGGCACCATGAAGCAGCTTCGCGCGAACCGCTACTTCGAGAAACCAAGCGAGAAGAAGCGTAAGAAGTCTGCACGTGCCCGTTCCCGGGCCGCGCAGGGCTAGTCGCTTCCGATCTACGATTTCAAACGGGCTCCCCGACAGCACCTGTCGGGGAGCCTTCTTATAATATAGTATGATCTTTTCTCTCTCTACCCACTGGAACGCCGGCTGGCACGAGACCGGCGAGGCCATGGTTGACGATATCCTCGCGCTGGGGGTCGATCGGCTGGAAGTGGGGTATGACCTGCGTATCGACCAGGTACCGGGGGTACGACGCCGGGTTGAGGAAGGTGCGGTCAAAGTGCAGAGCGTCCACAACTACTGCCCCACCCCTGTCGGGGCTCCCTACGGCCATCCCGAGCTGTTCCTGATGAGTGCGCGCGAACAGCGCACGCGCGACAGCGCGGTGCTGCATATCAGCAACACGATCCAGTTTGCCGCGGAGATGGGTGCAGACGTGGTCGTGGTACACGCCGGACGCATCTCCATGCGCCACATCTCATCCACACTGCTTCACATGGTTGCGGACGGAAAGCAGTTCTCCAAGCGCTACGAGAAACTGCGCACGAAACTCCTTATGAAACGCGAGAAACTGGCCCCGGCCCCTCTGGCCCGCGTCAAGGGCTGCCTGGAGGAACTGCTGCCCTTCCTCGAAAAGCACAAGGTTCGCCTTGCCATCGAGAACCTGCCGTCATGGGAAACCGTGCCCAACGAATCCGAACTACTGACACTACTGAATGATTTTGACTCGCCCCTCCTCTGCGCCTGGCACGATACGGGGCACGGCCGCCTGCGCGAGATACTCGGATTCTCCAGTGCCACACTCTGGCTCGAAAAGTACGGGGCTCGCCTGGCCGGCATGCACATCCACGACGTCTCCGCAACCGGTGCCGATCACATCATGCCCCCCCTCGGCACGATGGACTTTACGGCTTTCAAGCCCTTTGTCCGCTCTGATATGGTACTGGCTTTCGAACCTGCACCTGGCACGCCTGCAACGGAGGTCCAGGAGGGGCTGCGCACCGTAGCCCAAGCGTGGAGCGACGAGGCGAAAGAGGACGCTACGACAACATGAAGGTATTGATAACTGGAGCAGCTGGATTCGCCGGCCCCCACCTCATTGCAGAACTTGCGGCCCAGGGCCACGAGTGCATCGCCACGGACCTGGCCATTGAACGCCCGATTCCCGGTGCCGCCGCCTGCGAGTCGGTCGATATTCGAGACACAAACGCGCTTGATGCACTGGTCCGCCACGCTCTGCCCGAAGCCTGCATCCACATGGCAGGCATCACGTATGTTCCTGACGGGGCAGCCAACCCCGACGTGATGCTCTCGGTCAACGTGCGTGGCACCACGAATCTCCTCCACGCCATACGCATCCATACCCCGGAAGCCCGTTTGCTGACCGTATCCACAGCACACGTCTATGGTGTCGGGCCCCGGAAAGCACGCCTCTCAGAAGAAACGCCGCTCCGTCCGCTCAGCATGTACGCCGTCTCCAAGGCCGCCGCCGACATCGCCACACTGGCCTGTGCCACCCACCACGGCTTGCAGGCCATGGTGGCGCGCCCCAACAACCATACCGGCCCCGGGCAACAGCCCCGCTTTGTGGTCGGTGCTTTTGCACGGCAGGTCCGTGACATCCAGGCAGGACGATCAGAGCCCCGCATCATGGTAGGCAACCTGGATAGTGAACGCGATTTTATGGATGTCCGCGATGTGGTGCGCGCCTACCGCCTCCTGATCGAACAGGGAGATCCGGGTAAGGCCTACAACATCGCATCGGACAACCTGGTGCGCATTGGAGAGATGCTCGATACACTTTGCCGCCTTGCGGGTGTCGCTCCCAAACTGGAGACGGACCCGGAATTGATGCGCCCCACCGACTGGTCGCCGCACCTTGACACCACCCGCCTGGTTGCTGACACAGGCTGGGCAACAACGATTCCTTTCGAGCAAACCCTCCAGGACATGCTGAACGAAACGACGGAGTAGATTCCCCCATGAAAAAAAAGCTCATACCGATGGTTCAACTGCTGCTCGGCATCGGGCTGATCGTATTCATTTTTGCCCGAATGGACAACAAGTCCGATATGCTGGAGGCGCTGCGCGCCGCAGCGCGTCAGTGGCCCATGCTCATCGTGGGCATCGGCAGCTTCCTGGTCTGCCTTATACTGTGCACCGTTCGTTGGAAAATGCTGTTGGATGCAGGCGGACTGCATCTTCCCTTTCGGCGTGCCCTTCAGCTCTACTTCGTTGGTCACTTCTTTAACTCCTTCCTCTTCGGCTCCACCGGCGGCGATGTGGTGAAAGCGTGGTTCGTGACGCGTGAGATCCCGGGACACAAGACCGAGGCCGTATCGACAGTGGTCCTGGACCGTCTGATCGGGCTGGCAGCACTGGTCATACTGACCGTCACGATCATGCTGGTTCGATTGCCTTTCTTCCTGGAGCACGAGGCCACCCGCTGGTCCCTGGTTTTCTTCGGGTGCATCCTGGCCGCCATGGTGGGATTTCTCGCCGTGACCTTCGGGCACAACTGGATGGAGAAATGGAGCTTTTTCAAACGTCTGGAGGAGCGTACGGCCCTAGGCAAGATCATCGCCAAGGCCTACACCACCGCGCACGGAATTATGAAGGAACCCGTGTTGCTGGCCAAGACGCTCTCCATCTCTCTTGTGAACCATATCGCCCTTATCTGGGGTGCCTACTTCCTGGGGCGTGGTCTGGATATCGCACTGGATTTCTGGGGCTACCTCACTGTCTTTCCGGTCATCAACGCCGTGGCGGCCGTGCCCGCCACACCGGGCGGACTCGGCACGCGCGAGGCAGCAGCCAAGTTCCTCCTCGGGGTACTGGGCGTGCCCGAAACGCGAGCCGTGCCGCTCTCACTGCTGATTTATAGCTCCGTTCTCTTCTGGAGCCTGATCGGAGGCGTCGTCTACATGATCTACGTGGCCGGCCACGGCGGCCGCGGCAAGGGGATCGGGGTTGCAGAGGCCCGATAGGCATGCTAGCGTCTCTTCTTTCAGGAAAAACGACATATGCAGAAGAACACGGACAAGATTACGGAGATCGTGCTGAAGGCTGCGCGTAAGGCACGCCACGAGACCCGAAACACGCCTGAAGCAAAGAAGATCTCCCGGATTACCTGGCCGTTGGACTGCACCGTGGGCCCCGGGCTCGAAGGCGCCATCGCGTGTGAAACAAAGATCGGCTTTGTCAACGGCTCACGAGGGGAGCTGACTTACTGTGGCTATGACATCTTCGATCTCTGTGCTTACTCAACCTTTGAGGAGGTGAGTTACCTTCTCCTGTACGGGCGGATGCCGACAGGGAAGCAGTTTGCGTCATTCAAAGCCAAGCTGATCGAAGCGCGTCCCCTGCCCCACACGCTGCGCATGCTGATGGGCTTTCCGGTCGAGCGAATGCACCCGATGGCCTGTCTGCGGTTGGGGACCAACCTGATGCGTCAGCGTTTGACCTGGCAGGACAGCGATGCAGCCCGGCCGGACTCGGTCGGAGCCATCGCGGCCGACGAGGATTCCATCCCGATGGAAACCCAGCCCAAGGGTGAGCAAAAGGCCATCTACGAGTTCAAGGGCAAGAAGTCAGGCCGACCGGCCGATGTGCCCCCCGACACCCAGGACGCGGCGGGCCTCGATGCCTGTATCCACCTGATTTCCGGTCTGGCCACTATCTCCGCAGCCGTTGCACGCGTGCGTGAACACAGGCTACCTATCGAGCCCGACCCCGAGCTGGGTCATGCCGCTAACTTCCTCTATATGATGACAGGCAAGCGCCCCACCGCAGAGCAGGAGCGCATCATGGACATCGCCCTGATCCTCCATGCTGACCACGGTATGAACGCCAGCACCTTCGCCTCCATGGTGGTGGCCTCAACGCTCTCCGACATCTACTTCTCGATCGGTTCCGGCATCGCCGCGCTAAGCGGCCCGCTCCACGGCGGCGCCAACGAGGCCGTACTGAATATGCTCGAGAAAATTGGCCACCCCGACAACGTCGACGTGTGGTATCAGAAAGCGATTCGCCGCAAGAAGAAAATCGTCGGTATGGGCCACCGTGTCTACAAGACGTACGACCCACGCGCCCGCATCCTCGGCCCCCTGGCCAGGCATGTGGCGATACACGACAAGGATGCCGCACTCCTGCTTCGTACCGCCCGCAAGCTCGAGAAGCTCGTGGTCGCGTCGCTGGGCAAGGAGAAAGGTATCTTCCCAAACGTCGATTTCTACTCCGGCATCGTCTACAAGTCGATGGGCATCCACCGCAATATGTTCACGCCGGTCTTCGCCGTCAGCCGTGTCGCGGGATGGACCGCGCGCGTACACGAGTACCTGAAGAAGAATCGAATCTTCCGTCCGCGCGCCCTCTACACCGGCGCTTTCGGCAGGGAATATGAGTCCATTGCGGACCGCGAC
>JAOZSS010000099.1 GCA_029939545.1 Kiritimatiellia bacterium
GGTGGTGATGCTACCTGAGGCGCCGTTCACCCAGGGAACAGGAATGGGACTGGTGGCCGTTGTGTTGGCGGTGCCAGATGCAGATACAGGGCGAGCGTCAGGGATCGTTTTCTTTGATGATGAGCGGTTCATAGTGGGGAACCCGGAGCAGATGGAGGGGTTCGCGCAGGCTCTTGCAGAGCGTCTTGGCGATCACCCGGACATGCCGCTGGTTTTGCAGGCGGACATGGCGATCCCGCAGGGCACCATCGTCGAGATTGTGAATAGTGCGTCGAGTGTAGGGGTGAAGGAAGTGAATGTGGCGGTTCGTCCCCGCTAACACGGGGCAGGGCAGAGAACCATGGCTGAGAAAGAAACATACCAGTATAACCGTGGGGCGATCGGGGTGCCGTCGGTGCTGCTGGCGTTGGTCTGGATTATGATCTGGTCGTTGTGGCCTTCGTTTGATGTCAGCGGGGGCGGGAAGAGCCAGCGCAGACCGAGTCGCACGAAGGTCTCGTATGGTGTTGTTGATGAGAGCCTGTACATGAGTCCGCTGCTCTTCGCTCGCGCGACGCGTGTGGGCTTCCGAGCGCCGGAGGAGACATCACGTAACACGGACCCGATGGAGCACGAGCGCGCCCCCAACCTGCGCTTTCTGCACGTCGCACCGCCCGAGCCGGATTTTGGGGGTATGCGGAAGGACGCTTTCGACGTGGGGCCGGTGAAACAGGTGGACGGCTACCGCCCGGTGTGGAAGGATACCGAGGATTTCGCTGCGACGGGCAATACGAAGCGCGTCGTGGTGGACGTCCGCGGGCCATTGAAGGCACGCGGCTATCAGTCGGGACCTATGAACGGGCCCGAGTCCGGGGCTGAGCTGCGGGGGCTGGAGATAGAGGCATTTGTCGGAATCGACGCGGCGGGCATGACCGAGGGGGTGTTCCTGGAGAAACCCTCCGGCGACAAGGTCCTTGATGCCAACGTGATTCGGTCGTTGGAGAGAGGAAAAGCTTCGCCTGGAACCGGACCGGTATCCGGGCGCGTGAGAGTGACGATAAGGAGAGGTGATGACAGTCAGAATTGAGTTGTGGTCGCGTAAGAAGGGGGCGCGGGTGGTTGCCCGGTTTCTACAGCGGCCCGCTTTTGACGAGGCAGCCGAGGCCTCGGCTCGCAAGGTCTTGAAAGCCATACGAGCGAATGGCAACGCGGCCGTGGTGAAGTATGCCAAGGAGTTTGACGGGGTTGAACTGACGGCCGGGACGCTGCGCGTGAAGCGCGCCGAGATCACCCGGGCGCGTGACCGGGTGGATACCCGCATCAAGAACGTCATGCGTGAGTCCTATAAGCGCGTGTCAACGTTCGCCCGCAAGGGCATGAAGAAGGATTGGCAGATGCCCTGCCCGCGTGGGGGGACGATGGGAGAGCAGTTCAAGCCGTTGGATCGCATCGGCGTATACGTGCCCGGTGGCGCCGCTCCACTGGCCTCAACCGCCCTGATGACGGCCACGCTCGCGAAGGTGGCCGGGGTTCCCGAGATCGTTGGCTGCACGCCGTGTGGGCCTAACAAGAAAGTGGATCCGGTCCTGCTGTACGCCATGGAAATGGCCGGGGTGACCGAGATCTACAAGGTAGGTGGCATCCAGGCGATCGGTCTGATGGCCTACGGAACGCAAACGATCAAACCCGTTCAGAAGATTGTCGGTCCGGGCGGCACCTATGTGACGGCGGCGAAACGGCAGGTGTATGGCGACGTGGCGTTGGACATGGTGGCCGGCCCGAGCGAGATCGCGATTCTGGCGGACGAGACGGCCGACGCGCGCTACGTGGCGGCCGACCTGCTCTCGCAGGCCGAGCATGGCACAGGCCATGAAAAAGCGCTGTTGGTGACCTCTTCGGAGCGCTTCGCCAAGGCGGTGCAGGTTGAACTGGAAACGCAGGCGGTCCTGCTCTCACGCCAGGCGTGCATATCCGAAGTGATGAAACGCGGCATGCTGCTGGTCGTGACCCCCAACCTTGACGAGGGCATGGAGTTGATCAACGCGTTTGCTCCTGAGCATCTTGAACTGCTCGTGCGCGAACCGAAGAGCTGGATCAAGAAGGTCCAGTCTGCGGGTGCCATTTTCGTGGGTGCGTGGTCGCCTGAAGCGGTGGGCGACTTCGTGGCCGGTCCCAGCCACGTACTCCCGACCGGCGGGACAGCCGCACTGTTCTCCGGCTTGACCGCAGATGACTTCCGGCGGCGCAGCAGCTTTGTCGCCTTCACCCGTGCCGACCTGCACGACGCGGTACCGATAATCGAGGCGTTTGGCGAGATAGAAGGGCTCGATGCGCATGCGCGCTCGGCCAGGATAAGGTTTGAGTGAGATGGCATTGCCGATTGTTGATTGTTGATTGCCGAATGGGCTCGTCGTTTGTCGAGAGATTTTGCGGCAGATACGGAAAGAGGTAGCGTGAGTCTGATCCGAAAATCAGTTGAAGCACTTGAGGGATACACGCCCGGGGAACAGCCGGACGATCCTGCGATCATCAAGCTGAACACAAACGAGAATCCTTATCCTTCATCGCCGAAGGTGGCGCAGGTCATGCGGGATATGGACGCGGCTCAGCTCTCGCGGTACCCCGATCCGGTTTGCCGTGACTTGCGGAAGGGCCTGGCTGAACTCCATGGCTGCAGCGTTGATCAGGTGTTCGTGGGCAACGGGTCAGACGAGGTGCTGGCGCTCTGCACGCGTGCCTTTGTCGAGAATGATGGATCGGCAGGCTACTTCGACCCCACGTACTCGCTCTATACCGTCCTGGCCAAGATCCGGGCTGTTGGCGAGCATGTGATCGCATTGAACGACGATTTCAGTTGGCCGATCGATGAGGCGTCCGTTGAGCTGGATAAGGACGCGTCCTGCACACTCTTCTTCTTTACAAATCCGAACGCGCCCACCGGCCGCCTATGTCCGCGCGCTGAGGTGAAGCGTTTCTGCGAAGCGTTCAAAGGCGTTGTCGTAGTGGACGAGGCCTACGTGGACTTTGCAGATGAGTGCTGTGATCAGCTTGTAGTGGAGTTGGACAATGTGATCGTGGCGCGGACGCTTTCGAAAGCGTATTCACTGGCGGGACTCCGCATCGGATATGCCTTGGGCAGCTTACCATTGATCGAAGCGCTCTATAAGATCAAGGATAGCTACAACGTCGACGGCATTGCGCAGGCGATGGCACTGGCGGCGGTCGAAGACGTGGGGACGATGCGGGCTAACGCAGCGCGCGTGGTGGCTACGCGGGAGCGACTGGTGGAGCGGCTGGCAGCTCTGGGCTTCGGTGTCTGCCCTTCGCAGGCGAACTTTCTATGGGTGGAGCCGCCCGGCATGGGCGCGAAGGAAATGTTTGATGCGCTGCGGGCGAACCGTATACTGGTGCGGTACTTTCCAGGGGAACGCACGGGGCGCTTTCTGAGAATCACAGTGGGTACCGATGCGGACGTAGACCGTCTGCTGGACGTGGTGACGACGCTGTGTCGTGACGGCTAGTCGGAGGTAAGCGATGAAGAAGCGGACAGCCAAGGTGGCTCGCAAAACGAAGGAGACCGATATTTCGGTCGAGTTGTGCATTGATGGAACAGGGAAGGGGACCATCGATACGGGCTTGCCTTTTCTCGACCACATGCTCGACGCACTGACGCGCCACGCCCTGTTCGATCTGAAGCTCAAAGCCAGGGGCGACTTGGAGGTGGATTATCACCACACGGTTGAAGACATCGGACTGGTCCTGGGCGAGGCGCTGGACAAGGCGCTGGGCAGCCGCAAGGGCATCACGCGTTATGGATCATCTCTGTTGCCGATGGACGACAGCCTGAGTGCTGTGGCCGTTGACCTGGGCGGACGCCCTTATCTCGTCTACAAGATTGCCAACAAAAAGCGCCGAACGGGCCAGTTCGACCTGAGCCTGCTTGAGGAGTTCTTCCGGGCATTCGTTGTGCAGTCACGAATGAATCTGCATATCGAACACAAGTACGGTCTCGAGCCACATCACGCCTATGAATCGGTCTTCAAGGGGGTGGCACGCGCGCTGCGAGAGGCTTGTGCCCTGGATCCGCGCGAGACCGGTCTGCCTTCTTCGAAGGGAGCCATCTAGCCGTGATCGTTATTCCTGCGATTGACCTGAAGGGGGGACGCTGCGTGCGCCTGATGCAGGGGCGTGCCGACGCCGAGACGGTGTATGCCGAGGACCCCGTTGCCATGGCCCGGCACTGGGAGGACGAGGGCGGTGCCTATCTTCACCTCGTGGATCTTGACGGTGCGTTCGAGGGGCGGCCAATGCACGCCGAAGTGGTGGCGAAAATTGCCGCAGCACTGAGTATCCCTGTTGAGTTGGGGGGCGGACTTCGCTCCGACGCTCACGTGCGCGCCATGCTCGATTGCGGGGTCGACCGCGTCATTCTTGGCACACGCGCCCTTGAGGAGCCGGCCGCGCTCCAGTCCCTGGTGGATACGTTCGGACGTCGGATCGTGGTCGGCATCGATGCGCGTGACGGCCTGGTGCAAGTGAAGGGGTGGGTCGAAACCAGCAAGGTGGGAGCGCTTGATCTCGCCGCTCAGGTTGATGCCATGGGCGTCGACACCATTATCTACACGGACACATCGACCGATGGCATGATGCGCGGCCACAACCTGGCGGCGACGAAGGCGATGTGCGATGCCGTGTCCTGTAATGTGGTGGCCTCGGGTGGTGTCAGCTCTGTCCAGGATGTCCAGGCACTGACGGCGCTCAATCATCCCCGCCTCAGTGGCGCGATTGTCGGTAAAGCCCTGTACGAAGGGGCTGTGACGCTCGCTGAGCTGCTGGACGCGTCCGGTCAGGGGTCAGGCACGGGCGCTCAGTAATGCAGGTGCGCCGTCCACTCGTCGGCGTAGCCCTCTGTTTCATGCTGGGATTAGGCCTTGGACAGATCATCCCTGTCCCTGAGTCGATCTTGGTTGGGGCGGGTTGGGTTGTTCTTGCTGTGCTCCTTGCTCTCCGTGCTCTGAAGGCGCCCACTGTAGCAACGCTGCGCACTATGGCATTGTTGGCGCTGGTGATCCTCATTGGCTGGGTGCGCGTGCTACCTGATCCCCTGCCGCCTGTCGAGACGGTCCTGGCCGAAGGTGCAGACAGTCCGGTTGAGATCACTGGGACTGTAGCGGCAGACCCCTTGCCCGATCGCGCCGTACAGGGCGCAGCCTACCGGTTTCCGTTGCGCGTCGAGCGCGTTGTGACAGATGACGGGGAGGGGCTGTCAGTGCGAGGGCAGATCGAAGTACTCTGGTTCGGAAGTCTGGCATACGGGACGAGTCCGGCCTACGGTGAGCGTTGGCATGTTGAGGGAAAACTGCGAGCGCGACGTCGCGCGTCCAGGTACGGGAAGCTTCTGCTCATCTCCAGCAACCGAAAGTCCGAGCGTATGGGGAGTGGCGCAATGGCTGCCGTTGTGAAGTTCTGCCTCCGGTTGCGCCACAATGCGGCGGAATCCCTCCGGATTGGAGTGGAGGACTATCCCGATTCGGTGGGCATGGTACAGGCGCTCTTGCTCGGGTGTCGGTCTGAACTGTCCGCTGAGGCCCACAAGCTCTTCGTACGCACGGGCACGCTGCACATCTTCGCGATCAGCGGCCTCCACGTCGGCATTGTTGTGGGGTTGATCATTTTCTCTCTGGCCGTCATGAGCGTACCACGCCGGTGGTGGGTGCTACTCGTGGCGCCGATGTTGATTGCCTACACCTTGATGACGGGCATGAAACCCAGTGCGATTCGAGCGTGCATCATGGCGGTCGTCTTCCTCAGTGCCGCGGCGATGCATCGAAGAGCTGACAGTTTTTCGGCGCTCGCTTTCGCCGCACTCCTGCTGCTTTCCTTCTCGCCCGGGATCCTCACGGAGGCAAGTTTTGTGCTGTCGTTTTCCGTGGTGGCCGGGCTTCTGCTGATGTTCTCTTCCTTTGAACGAGTCCTGCGTCCGCTATGGGCGCCGGACCCGTATCGCCTTGCTCGGGAGAGCCGGATGATACGGTTGGTGCGGGGTGGCGGCCGTTATCTGGCGGCGCTGGCGGGAGTGTCGGTGGCTGCCTGGCTGGTCTCGGCTCCGTTGATCGCCACATACTTTGGCCGAATCGCACCTGTCGCGCTGCTTGCCAACGTTTTTGTCGTGCCCATGGCGTTCCTGATCGTTCTCTGCGGGTCGCTCTCGGTTGTCCTTGGGCTCTTTCTGGTTGTGGGGGCGGACATCTTCAATCACGCTTCACTTTCACTGACGCAGCTCCTGCTGGCCGGTCTCAGAGCGCTCAGCATGATCCCGGGAGGATGCGTCAAGGTGGGCCATGTTCCGTGGTGGGTGTCGCTGCTGTGGTACGGGCTCCTCGGCATAGCGCTTCTCTATTACTATGCCCGGTCATCTGGCCGCACACAATTGGAGCGCCTGGAGTTGCATTGAACGCTGGGAGTTGAGACAATCCGGACAGTAGCGATCTGATAGAAATGAGTGAGAGTATGAGCAAGAGACGTTTACAGCCATTTTGGGGCCTGGGTCTGATTGTCCTGTCGGCCTGCCTGATTGCCGTGACCGGGGTATGGGCCGATGAGTCCCATGCGGTCGGTCCGGTCGTCGACAGTGCCGTGATGACGAATGCGCCCCCCGTGGCTGCGGCTGATCAGGCCGGGGACGCAGCGGAAGACACGGAGCCCGCCGAGGCAGAAGAACTGCCGGAGGCTCCCATTGTCGAGGAGGCGCCCGATCCCGTCGAGCCGGCCACGAACGGCGTTCCCGCCGCAACCAATGCCGTACCCTTGGCCGATTCGGGTGATGCTGAAGACAAGCCTGTCGACGAGCGTGAAGCGGCCTACGACAACATGGAACTGATGGCGGAAGTCATCATGCATATTCGGAAGCACTACGTGGACGAGAAGTCATTCCAGGCTATCACGTTTGGTGCCCTGCACGGGATGTTGAATGGCATGGACCCCCACAGCGACTTCCTTGAGCCGACCGCCTACGAGGGACTCAAAGAGGACACCCGCGGCTCGTTCAGTGGTATCGGCATCCATATCGGGATACGACACGGCGTTCTAACGGTCATCGCTCCGATCGAAGACACGCCTGCTTTCAGGGAAGGACTGATGTCGGGCGACCGTATCAGCGAGATTGACGGGGTATCCACCGTTGGCCAGTCGCTGCGTGAGGCGGTGAGCAAGCTGCGTGGTGCCAAGGGCTCCGAGGTGATGATCAAGATCATACGCCAAGGCGAAGACGACGCGCTTGAGGTAACCATTGTGCGGGACGACATCGAGGTGCCAAGCGTCAAAGGGGTGCGGATGTTAACAAAGCGTACG
This sequence comes from Kiritimatiellia bacterium, assembly GCA_029939545.1. GTDB lineage: Bacteria > Verrucomicrobiota > Kiritimatiellia > UBA8416 > JABMPJ01 > JABMPJ01. Next base: position 7,330 of record JAOZSS010000099.1, read on the forward strand.
GGATATATCCGCGTGACCCAATTTGCCGAACCCACCGCATCACTGCTCCAGCAGGCATTGGAGCAGCTCATGGATGAGGGAATGGAGGCATTGGTGCTCGATTTGCGCAGCAACCCCGGCGGGCTCCTGCGTTCGGCTGTGGCGATTGCTGAGAAGTTTATCGCTGAGGGTAAGGTGGTTGTGTCGACCCAGGGACGTGCGCACGAAGGTGGGCAGAATGTTAAGAAGGCATCAGGAGCGTTGCACTACACAGACTTGGACATTGCGGTGCTCGTGAACGGTGGCTCGGCCAGTGCGTCCGAGATTGTGGCGGGCTGTCTGCAGGATCACGGCCGAGCCGTCCTGATTGGTCAGCGGACGTTCGGCAAGGGGTCGGTGCAGAGTGTTATCAGGCTTCACAGCAACGACGATGCGGCTATTCGCCTGACCACGGCCTACTACTACACGCCGGCAGGCCGGTTGATTCACAACAAGGGAATAGAGCCGGATATCACGATTCCCGTTTTGCCGAAGGCGTGGCGCCGCGTGCTCATTCGCCGGGCGCATGTCGAGGCCCCGGAAGCCTACAGCGCCGAGGAGATTGCCGAGTATGCTGATGCCGCAGATCTTCCGCTACAGCGCGCCATCGACATGCTGGAGGCGGTTCTGATTTTCGGTGATAGGCAGTAGGGCAGCCATGCGAGTTCTGGGCATAGAGACATCGTGCGATGAAACGGCTGCGGCAGTCGTGGTTGATGGCCGCGACGTGCTTTCGAGCTGTGTCTTCAGCCAAGTGGCGCTGCATGGGCCGTACGGCGGCGTGGTTCCCGAGATCGCTTCACGCAGTCATGTGCAGACACTTCCGCGCATGATCGACCAAGCGGTTTCGAAAGCCGGCATGGAGTGGGGCGACGTCGATGCCGTAGCGGCCGCGTTCGGCCCCGGGCTGGCCAGTTCGCTACTCGTGGGCGTGAGCGCAGCGCGCGGGCTGGCACAGCGGCTTGACGTGCCGTTGATCGCCATCAATCACATGGAGGCCCACATCTACTCCCTGTTTCTGGAGGAGAATGCACCGCGGCTGGAGGATGTCTTGCCTTTCATTGCCCTCGTCGTGTCGGGCGGGCACACGATGCTCGTGCGCGTGGAAGGGCTGGGACAGTACACGCTGCTGGGGCGAACAGTGGACGATGCGGCCGGAGAAGCCTTTGACAAGGGCGCCAACCTGATGGGCCTGGGGTACCCGGGTGGCCCCATTATCGATCGGACGC
>JAOZSS010000100.1 GCA_029939545.1 Kiritimatiellia bacterium
TCTCTTTGGATCCTGTCTTCTTCATGAGATGCCCTTTCTCAGAGTGTCGCGGCCCACCTGTCACTTGGCCCATGATGCCTGACTACATCCCGTGGTCTCTTGTACGCCATTCTCTGTGATAATTCCGGTGATGAGTTTGGCAGGGGTAACATCGAAAGCGGGCGCGTAGACTTTTACGTTGGCCGGCGCGGTACGACGGCCGAAGCCTTCGGTGATCTCTACGGCGCCGCGCTCCTCGATCGGGATGTCGGCACCGGTGGCGGCAGCGGAATCGTTTGTGGATGTTGGAGCGAGGACGTAAAAGGGGATGTTGTGCGCCCTTGCCAGCAGGGCGACCCCGTAGGTGCCGATCTTGTTGGCCGCATCGCCGTTGGCCGCGATGCGGTCGGCGCCGACGAATACAATATCGATGCGTCCCTCTTTCATGACCTGGGCGGCCATGTTGTCGCAGATTAGAGTGACATCCACCCCGGCCTGCATCAGCTCCCATGCGGTGAGCCGCGCGCCCTGGAGCAGGGGACGCGTTTCGTCGGCGTACACGCTCACGCGTTTGCCTTGTTCCTGGGCAACGTATATGGGTGCCAGAGCCGTGCCGAAACCGGAGGTGGCAAGGCCGCCGGCGTTGCAGTGGGTCAGGACCGTGTCGCCGTCCTTGAGCAGGGTGGCACCGTGCTCGCCGATGGCCCGGCACATGGCGAGATCTTCGTCGCGGATGGCGATGGCTTCATCCACCAGCTCACGCGCCAGCGCTTCGCCGGTGGCGGCCGAGGAGGCATGTGCAGCGCGGCGCATGCGGTCCAGCGCCCAGAACAGGTTGACCGCCGTTGGGCGGGAGGTGGCGAGATAGTCAGCGGCGTTGTCCACGGCCGCGCAGACATCATCGACCGTGCCGGAGCGCCGGTCCTGTGCGGCGGCGGCGACCCCCATGGCCGCAGCGACGCCGATGGCGGGAGCGCCGCGCACCTGGAGCGTTTTGATGGCGTGCCAGACCGCCTCCTGGTCAGTTGTGTCGATGTAGACGGTTTCAGTTGGCAGGAGCGTCTGGTCGAGAATGTGCAGGTGTCCCGGCATCATGGTTCCGGTCTGTTCGGGAACCCAGTCAATGGGCTTTGAGTTGCGCATGGCGTGTGGTCCTTCAGTGAATGAGTTCGGGTGTAAACGTACGGATCATGAACAGCATGCCGAGGCTGACGCTGTTGAAGAGCAGGTGCATGACCATCGGGACGATGATGTTGCCTGTATAGAGATAGGCGAGTGATAGGGCCATGGCGAAGACGAAGAGTGGGATCACTGCGGTTGGCGTGAAGTGAATGGCCGCGAAGATGAGCGAAACGAACACCATCGCACGCGTCAGCGTGGTGTGTCGCAGCATGGCCGGAAACGCGATGCCCCTGAACAGCGTCTCCTCAATGATGGGCGCCCCCACGACGGCCAGCGTGACCAGGTAGAGCTGCAGCCCCAGTGGCTGCTCAGGATCGAGCATGAAGTCCACGGCCGGCTGTCGATCGAAAGGAAGCCCCAGAGCATGGAATAGCATGAGCGATACGAGGCCATAGAAGAGGACAACCGGCATGGCTGCGAGGTAGAACACGATGCCCTGGCCGATCCTGAGCAGGACATGCCCGTGTCCCAACCCGAAGGCTTCCCTCCAGGATGCCCCGCGATGGCGGAGCAGGTAGACGATGATCGCGACGGACAGGACTTGGAAAATCAGCGTGTGAAGCTGCAGAATCCATGTTCCGGCCGCCTCGGCTCCAATCGCCAGCAGGATCTCGGCGGCGACTTCGGTACAGAGAAAACCCAGCACCACGGCGCTTACCAGGAACCCGACGTCGCGCCACGACCAGGGGCGTCTGTGCATGCGCTCGGTGTGCTGCGGGAACGACGGAGGACGAATGCGCATCAGGATGAGCAACAGCAGGTTGATACCCACACCTGCGACAATCGCAAGCCCCACCAGCGTGCCCATCACCTGGAGTGCGATCGGCAGGTCTTGGGGGTCAACGGTCTGGAAGATGCTGTCCAATGAAAGGCCCTTGCGGCTTGCGTGTTCTCCTGAATACAAGGGAGCAGTCTAGCTTCATAGCCCTGTATTCTGCAAGAGCCACTATCCGGAGAGGATTCCTCCGGCCTCCGACCTCCGACCTCCGACTACTCAGGCACTGCCAGCCACTTGCTTTCCGACGCGCTGCTCTTGACGACCGTGTCGACGAAGAACATGCCACGGATGCCATCGCGGACCTTGGGGTAATCGAACTTGCTCTCATCGACTACCTTGCCGTCGATGGCCTTGGCCATGGCCTTGGCGAACTCCGCGTAGATGTTGGCGAGGCCCTCGACGTAGCCCTCCGAATAGCCGGCGGGAAGGCGGGTGGCGCTTTTGGCCGCCTTGCCGACGCCCGGGCCTCCGGTATGGCGCACTTCAGTCGGCTTGTTGAGCAGACTGAGAAGCAGGGTGTTGGGGTCTTCCAGCTTCCACTCGATGGTTCCCTTGTCGCCGTACACCCGGATGCTCAGGCTGTTCTCGCTGCCGATGGCCACCTGGCTGGCCCAGAGGACTCCACGCGCGCCGTTGTCAAAGCGGAGCAGGACGCTGCCGTCGTCATCAAGCGTGCGTCCGTTCACGCAGATGTTGAGATCCGCGCACACCTCGGTGATACGCAGCCCCGTGATGAACTCCGCCAGGTTGTGGCAATGGCTGCCGTTGTCCCCGATGCAGCAGGACACACCGGCGAACCGAGCGTCGGTTCGCCACGAAGCCTGCTTCTGTCCAGACGCTTCCAGGCGTTCGGCCAACCACCCCTGCGGGTACTCCGTCACGACGCGGCGTATCGTGCCTAGCTTGCCCTTGGCTACGAGATTGCGGGCCTCCCTGATCATCGGGAAGCCGGTGTAGGTCTGGGTCAGGCAGAAGAGCTTGCCTGTCATCTTGATCTTACGTTCCAGGTTCTGCGCTTCATCGAGGTTCACGGTCATCGGCCTATCGCATATCACGTGGAACCCGCCGTCGAGGGCGGCCATGGTCACGGGGTAATGCATATTGTTGGGGGTCACGATCAAAATGAAGTCCATCCTCTCGTCCTCGGGGAGTCTGCCTTCTTTCCTGATCATGTCGCGATAGGTGCCGTATACACGCTCGGGGGGCAGGAGTAGATCCTTCCCGCTGAGTTTCGATTTCTGAGGCGTACTGCTGAACGCACCACACACCAGTTCGATCTGTCCATCCATCTGGGCAGCCATACGGTGCACGGCGCCGATGAAAGCGTCGCGTCCTCCGCCAACCATTCCCATTCGTAATTTCCTGTTCATTATTGTCTTCTCCATCTGCGATTCTTCGGAAGGTTACTTATTATCAGGCAGCAGTGCAACAGAAAACATTACAAAACGCGTATAGGGAGATTCCCCATATGTTTACAGGCCTAAATTGGAGCGTATCTGAAAAGGGGTAACGGCAACTCTTGTACGGGTATCTGCGGAAAAAGGGGAATGATGGAATGGTGGAAGAAGGGAGAGAGAACTCCGCCTCTTTCCTGCGGATCTCCCAACATTCCAGCACTCCAATACTCCACGTTTTGCTGCCATTCTTGCATGAGAATGGCCGCACAACCTTTTCGGATACCATCTAATTTAGGGGTGTTTTGGGGTGACCGAGCCGCTTTTGGGTGTTTCCTTTTCGAGGATGAGCCGGTAGTATGTGGCGCTTAATCGTGAGCGGAAGCAGGGAGAGAAGCGATGAGCGAAGCACCGTCGGGTAATGAATATCGTGAGCAGCGGCTTGCCAACCTGGCAGCGTTGCAGGAGATGGGGTATCCATCCTACGGGTGCGCCTTCACGCGGACCGGGACCCTGGCTGAACTGCGTGAGACGTTTGAGGAGGGGCGCGCCGTGACCGCGGCGGCTCGGCTGTCAACGATCCGCGATATGGGCAAGAGCATATTTGCCGACCTGCGTGATGGGTCGGATCGCTTCCAGGTCTACGTGCAGAAGAAGGAGCTGGGCGAAGAAGCGTTCAAGGCGTTCAAGTTGCTGGATCTCGGCGACCAGGTGGGAGTGGAAGGCGAGCTGTTCATCACGCGCACCGGTGAGCCGACCCTCAAGGTGGCGAAGTGGACCCTCCTCTCGAAGGCCCTCCTGCCGCCGCCCGAGAAATGGCACGGACTGAAGGATGTCGAGATGCGTTATCGCCAGCGCTACCTCGATCTCGTCGGCAACCCGGAGGTGCGCGAGCTGTTCAACAAGCGTTCGGCGCTGATCCGCGAAATTCGCCGCTATCTCTCGGAGCGCGACTTCATCGAGGTGGAAACCCCGATGCTCCAAGCCCAGGCGGGTGGGGCGGCCGCGAAGCCTTTCGTGACGCACTACGGTGCGCTGGGCTCGGATGTCTACCTCCGCATTGCACCGGAACTCTATCTCAAGCGCCTGCTGGTGGGCGGCTTCGACAAGGTGTTTGAGCTAAACCGCAATTTCAGAAACGAAGGTCTCGATCGGACCCACAATCCTGAGTTCACCATGCTTGAGATCTACGAAGCATTCTCGGATGTGAACGGCATGCGCGAATTGATCCAGGGCATGATTATTCATGTGGCTGAGACGGTGTTTGGCACGCTGTCCGTAGGCGAGGGCGACACGGCCCTCGACCTGACGCCGCCCTGGCGTGAAGCAACCTACCATGAACTGGTTCGTGAGAGGATGGGGGCCGACTGGTTCGACCTGTCGCTCGATGATGCGCGCACCAAGGCCGAGGCGGCCGGCCTGGATCTCGATCCCGAATGGGATAGGCTCCTCGTGACGCACGAGGTCTACGAAAAGATGATCGAACCCTCCCTGCAGCAGCCGACGTTCGTGACGCGCCTACCGGCTCGGCTGGTTCCCCTTGCCAAGGCCTGTCCTGACGATTCGTCCCTGGTGGACGTTTTCGAGCTGGTGATCCGCGGCCAGGAGGTGGCGCCGGCGTATACGGAGATGAACGATCCGATCGAGCAGCGGCGCCGCTTCATGGAACAGGCTGGCGAAGACGAGACCAAAATCGACCAGGATTTCGTCACTGCGCTCGAGCACGGAATGCCCCCGGCCGGCGGTATGGGGGTGGGCATTGATCGCCTGATGATGATTCTCTCCGGTGCCGAAGCCATCCGCGACGTCATCCTCTTCCCTCAATTGAAACAGAAGGGCTGATTGTTTCCCATTCTGACTACTGACTACTTCCCCAACATGCGATTACCGTTCTCATTTTTTCTTGCCCTGAAGTACCTGCGTCCCAAGCGCAGCTTCACTTCGGTTGTCACGGTCATCTCGGTCCTGGGTGTATTGCTCGGCGTGGCGATCCTCGTGATCGTGCTCTCGGTGATGACCGGCTTCGACAACATGTGGCGGCAGAAGATCCTGAGCTTCAAGCCGCATCTGACGGTCGCCAGCATGTATGGTCCCATAGAGGAAGAAGAGCGCCTCTGCCAGGAGATAGAGACGATCGAGGGCGTCACAGGCGCGGCACCCAATATCCAGACCCGCGTCCTGCTCCAATACGAAGGTCGCCTTGTGGCACCCGTGGTGCTGGGCGTAGCCGCCGAGCGCGTAGGCAGGATCAGCCGTGTGGCCGATCACATGTGCCGGGGCACCTTCTCGCTCGATGACGACAGCATCGTGCTGGGGATCGATCTGGCCGGTAGCTTGGGTATACGTGTCGGCGATACGGTCCTGCTCTACAGCCCCATGAATGTGGTGTCGATGGACGAGATGTACCTGCCCGAGGAACTTGTGGTGGCCGGCATCTTCGACATGGGCATGCGCGATTTCGATTCCGGGTTCGTGTTCGCCTCGCTCGGCGTCGCGCGTGATCTCGTAGGCATGGATAGCGGCTCCCACGGCATCTATGTGATGACCGAGGATGCGTTCCGATTTGATGAGTATGCCGCGCTTCTGCGCGAGCAGTTGGGTCCCGCTTTTGATGTGCGGACTTGGCAAGAGGTGGACAGCTTGCTGTTCGATGCTCTGCGACACGAGAAGGCCATGATGTTCATTCTCCTCGTGTTCATCACGATCGTGGCTATCTTCTGCGTCACTAATACGCTGATTGTGATAACCGTTCAGAAGACCGGCGAGATCGGCCTGTTGAAGGCGCTTGGTTTCTCCTCTTTCAAGATTATGGGCGCGTTTGTGTGGCTGGGCTGGATTCAGTGCCTGGTAGGGATCGTTGGGGGCATCGGTACGGGACTGCTCGTCCTTAATAACCTGGGGAACATCGTGGCGGCGCTCACATCATTCGATGTAGAGGTGTTTCCCAAGGCGATCTACGGACTGAGCGAGATACCATGGAGTAGCTCGCCCCGCGAAATCATCAATATCGCCGTTTTCGTCATGGTGTTCTGCACGCTGTCCAGCATCCTGCCGGCCTATCGGGCCGCGCGGCTTGATCCGGTGCAGGCGCTACGACAGGAATAGAAAGCCGGAGGTCAGAGTTCAGAGATCGGAAGTCGGAGGGCACCGGGGAGCGCGGGTTAAGTGATGTTGTTAATGGCTGAAAATGTGACTAAGACCTATCACTTGGGCAAAGCGCGTATTGAGGTGTTGCGCGATGCACAATTGGAGGTCGCGGAAGGCGAGAGCGTGGCCATCATCGGTGCGAGCGGCGCCGGAAAAAGCACGCTGCTCCATGTCCTGGGAGGTCTCGATCGCCCGGATGACGGAAGCGTTATGGTTACAGGCAACGACGTCTACGGCATGAGCGCCGCCAAGCGGACACGGTTGCGCGCCACCGATATCGGCTTTGTTTTCCAGTCCTACCATCTCATGCCGGAGATGGACTTGCTGGAGAACGTTGTGTTGCCGGCTATGGCCCTGCCGGATTGGCTGCATGGGGCCGGCCGCGCGCGTACGCGGGCGCGGAAGCTCTTGGCGGCCGTGGGGCTGGGCGATCGGGCGAGGCATCTTCCCATGGAGCTCTCCGGCGGCGAACAACAGCGGGCGGCACTGGCTCGTGCCCTGATGAACGAGCCGCGGCTCGTGCTGGCCGATGAACCGACGGGAAACCTGGATGACGCAACCGGCAATCGCATACTGGATCTGCTGCTGTCACTGACGCGTGGTGAGAGGCATGCGCTCGTGATGGTGACGCACAATCGACGCGTCGCCGAGCGGTGTGACCGCGTGCTCCAGCTTACCGAGGGTGGTATCCATCCGCTGAACTAGAGCGGCTAGCGCACCGGGCCGAAGAGCTGCCCCATCAGCTCCGGTCCCCGCATGTGGTTTAAGCTGCCGTCCAGACAGGCCGACTCGTCAAATGTCAGTATGTGGTCGGGGGCGAGTTCCGGGTCGTGAATCGCAACAGGCACCGGGACGCGCGTGTGTGTGCCGATGCGAATGGGAACCGGGTGGTCGGGCAACACCACTGTCCTGACATCGCTGTTTATCCCGTTCAGTACTCGCTCCACCACGCGCCGATCGAAATCCTCGATGGCTGAGAGCTTGAGATCCAAGTCCTGTGCGTGCGACACCTCGTCAATCGCCTCCACGTGGAGATAGACCAGGTCGTGCGACCGGATGGCTTCGATGGCCGCATCGGCCTTGCCCTCGTAGTTGGTGTCGATGTAGCCGGTTGCGCCTGTTACCGGAATGGGGGTCATGCCGAGGCAGACGCCGAGCCCCGTGATGACATCCACCCCCGAGATGACGGCACTGCTGATTCCGTATTTCTCCTTGAGCGATCGAATGGCACCGGCACGTCCGCCGCTCCAGGGCCAGATACCGTTGGTTGGCGGATGGCCGTCGGCGACCCGTTTGGCCACCACGTCGCTGTTCTCCAGCACAGCCGGGGCCTCGGCAATCAAGCGGCGCAACAGCGTGGCGGTGGCTTCCGCCTCCGGCGTCTTGGCCGTCGGCAAATGCTCGCTTATCGGGTTGCCGTGGTTGTCATCCGGCTTGTCGGTCTTTACCTCGGGCGAGTACTCCGCGCCCGACAGGACTAGGATGTTGCGATAGCTCACGCCGCTGTGAAAGCGGATTGTGGGCGTGGCAAACGCCTCGTTGAGCAGGTCGATGAGCTGTGCCGCGGGTTCGGGGTCGATGTGGCCACCGGAGAAGTCGCGCATGATGCCGTCTTCGGTGGTGGTCAGGTTGACGCGAAAGGCGACATCATCGGATTGCAATGAAATGCCGCGCCCGGCCGCCTCAAGCGCGCCGCGTCCGCAGTAGTCGGTCTTTAGATCACACCCAAGGACCGACATGTTCGCCACGTCGCTGCTGGTGGGGAATCCCTCCGGCAGGGTCAACAACGTGCCGCTCTGTCCCTGGCTCGCAATCGCGTCCATCGCCGGTGTGCGGGCCGCCTGCAACGGAGTCCGGTTGCCCAGGCTCTCAATCGACTCATCGGCCATGCCGTCGCCGAGGAAAATGATGGTCGTTTTGGGATCACTCATAGACCCAAAGTATGCCTGTCACCATGCGCAATGTCCAGATTAGAGGTCTAAGCAAACCGCCACCCAAAAAAATGGTGTTTTCAAGAAAGTTAATGTTTGCAGGGGTCGTCTGAGGGTGGTTAACGGCAGAATTTCGTGTGTGTTTTGCGTGGTGCTCAGTGCA
>JAOZSS010000101.1 GCA_029939545.1 Kiritimatiellia bacterium
CTTCAAACCGTTCAATTTCCATCATCTCATCCAAAAAACCTTTGAACCTTGAACCCCTGAATTTGGAACCTTCTGACGTTGAATCCATCGGCTTTTCCGCCCCACAATGGGGTGGCAGATATAAACGGCTATATCCGGATTTCCCAACGCAAGAAACCCAGTAAACGCCGTCATAACGGGGTCATAGGCCGATTTTCTGATGTGTGATCACGCGCTGGAATCCGCACACGACTATTCGTGAATATGTCGAAGCGGGCTATTGGGTACAGATCGGGCCTGCGGCCCTGGCAGGGAGGGCCGGGAGAGGCATTTACGAGGAGAAAAGCTAATGTTCACGTATAAGCAAGGGCGTTGGGAGATCCGGATAGACCCACAAAAAGGCTGGCCAGCGCTCTCAGGTTTCCCTAAATACCCACAGATTATTCAGAAGAGCCATACTTAAGGGCTGATGACCTCGCTAGCTCCCGCTAGCACCTATTCATGATTTGACCGGACTGGAACCGGCATCACCCGACGCGCTGCGCGCGTTCTACAAGAAATGGCAGCTCGACTTCATCTGGAGCATAAACGACGGCCTGCATGCCGAATGGGGCGAGTTCGGCCGCAGTACAGACTTGGGGCATGCGGCCTACGATGCGAATGGCGACGACCAGCGACAAGGCGGGGAATGTCCGTTTTCTAAACCCGAGGACGTATGGGCGTTCGATGCCGTTGCGGAATATGGATTGCCCGGCAAGGGCGAACAGGTTGCCGCTTACCAGAAGGAGATTGACGACGCTCGTCGAAATTTTCCCGATCAGCTCACTACCGGCGGCTACTACAAGACATTAATCTCAGGCGCCAGTCAGGCGTTCGGCTGGGATATGCTGCTAGTGGCTCTCTCGGAGCCCGACCGGATGGAATCCGTTTTCGACAGCATCTTCCGTCGCACCCTTTTTCACATGGAAGCTTGGGCTGAAACCGATGTGGAGGTCGTGATAGAGCATGACGACTTCGTATGGTCCGAGGGGGCCTTCATGAATCCGGAGATCTACCACAAGATGATCATTCCGCGTTACGCCGAGCTATGGAAGCCTCTTCATGCGACAGACAAGAAAGTTCTTTTCTGTTCCGACGCCAATTTCATGGACTTCGCGGAGGCGGTTGTCGGGGCCGGGGCCGATGGCTTCATCTTTGAGCCCATGGTGGACTTCGAGTTCATGGTCGAACGTTTCGGCTCCTCGCACTGTCTCGTAGGAAGCTGCACGGACTGTTGCGATCTGACTCTGGAACTTGGGGACAAGGTACAGGCCACTATCGACCGTGCGTTCAGATCATGTGGACGGGTTGACCGGTGGCGGCCATGACGCTTTTCCAGAGCTCGCCTTCAGGCTCCACCTTGCGGCGTGAGCCGGTAGCCAGGGCGATGGGCAGATTGATGAAAGCGTCGTTCCAGTGACCTACCACCATATCGGTCTTGCCCACCATGGCGGCATGCACGGCATGCCGGGCAAACTGGTCACAGAGCAGGCTATCGTCGGAGTTAGCCGCCACGCCGCGCACGTAGTAACTCGGATCCAGATACTTCAGGTTCAGATCCAGGCCCGCCGCTGCGAAGTGGTCCTTGATCTGTGCTTTGAGGAACAGACCGATATCTGCATGCAGCTTATTGCCCGAGGCATCGACGCCGGTATTCTCACGCTCCAGCAGATCCTGTCCTGCTCCTTCGGCCACCACGATCAGGGCATGCCCGCGCCGGCGGATGCGCGCCTCGAGGGCCGCCAGCAGGCCACCCTCGCCCTGTAGTGCAAAAGGGATCTCGGGGATCAGGCAGAAATTGGCCTCCTGGCTGGCCAGCGTAGCACCACACGCGATGAAGCCCGAGTCGCGGCCCATCAGTTTGACCAAGCCGACCCCATTATAGGACCCCTTGGCCTCGTTATGCGCGCAGGTCAAGACGTCGCGCGCCTTATCGATCGCCGTGCTGTAGCCAAACGAGCGTGAGACAAACTGAATATCGTTGTCGATCGTCTTTGGGACCCCCACAACCGCAATCTTGAGTCCGCGCCGCAAGGCCTCAGTGGCGATATCATGCGCCCCGCGCTGGGTGCCATCGCCGCCGACGCAAAGCAGCACGTTGATGCCGCGTACCGCGAGACAGTCCACGATCACGTCGGTGGGTTGTCCGCCACGCGATGAACCGAGGATCGTCCCCCCGGCATAGTGGATGTGGTCCACGATCGCCTCGTTCAGCACGATCGGTTCGAGACCGTACTCCGGATTCAGGCTGCGGTATCCGAAACGGAGTCCCAGCACCTCGGGTACACCGTAGTTGTAGGTCAGGGCGAAGTAGGCCGAGCGAATGACATCGTTGAGTCCGGGACAGAGTCCGCCGCAGGTCACGATAGCGGCACGGACGCTGGCGGGGTCGAAGAAGATATGCTCCCGCGGACCCGCCTTCTCAAACGTCACGTCCGGCAGCTCGATCCTATCGCCCGTCGTAATGTCGAACATCACGCGTGCATCATCCGGCACAAAATCGCCGAGCCCATCATCCAATTTTGTCGAGAGCCCCAGCGGTGACCGTGTAACCGGCTGGCCGAGGCCGTGAACGAGTGTATCCATAGCTGTCGTTCCTCTCATCCAAGATCGCTTCAGACAATACGAAACTGAGCGTGCCGTTTAAGAACCGGACTGAGTGTGGGGAGTTCGCCGGGCTCGCGTCAAGAAAAGATGGCTACGCTTTGGAAGGGGCTCGGATCCATATAGCTGGGCGAGAGCGACAGACGAGAATGGCGATTTCTTGTTCCCCAAGAACTGGGCGACGGTCTCCTTAAACAGGGAGTAACCTGGGGCTTTCAACAGAAGTTTCGACTCCAGAACCGCATAGATCCATTTGCCAAGCCGGGTTCGCACCATGACCCCGACTGCGAAACAGATCACAACCAAGAGCACGATCACCATGGCATCCACAATGAGGCCCTGCAACGGCGAGTTTTCCATGATCAAAGCCGTTACCGGGGCAATGCCCGCTCGCACCAACCCAAAGGCCCATTTGAGGGCAAACAAGAATATTGCCAATGGTAGGACGACCAGCAGTCCACCGATTACAGCGCTCTTGAAGAATTCCTTTGTTCTACTCATATCTGTTTCCTGTTCCCTTCATATTCATCTCCGACATCCTCTGAACCCGCAGTCTACCTCCCGCCTCATCCCCCGCAAACCCGTTCTCGAATTCACGCTACGGGAGTCTCCCGACTTGCACACGCATCATCCATCACCTGCCCTTACGTAAGGCTTACGTAAGGAGGCATTGCTTGATGGAACAGGTTGGATCAGCTCCGAGTTGAGGGAGCTGGCTGATGCCCTTGGTCGCTATACACAGATCAGGAAAGCGGGCCTGTCACCTTGGATCGCGAAGATACGGCACCCTCGTAAAGGGACAGGCCCTGCGCTGTCCGGAGAGGCCTCCGCACCTGTAGCGCGTTCCTCTTCGACCGGCAACCATTGCCAGGTTACCCATTATCTCACTCCACGCATCACTTGGCCGCAAGCTGAACACGAAATTTCTCCGCTTCCCAGTTCTCTATGAAATCCCGTTGCCGCTTGTTCAGACCGTTGATACCGCCCATGTCCCGGGCATGACCCCGCACAAACAGCGATCCCACGACAATATCTTTGACGATGTCGGCCATCACCGGTTCGCCGGCAATGAAAAGTCCTACGCCGCGAACCAGGAAAGCAACAGGCGGTTTTCCCCGCTTGGCTACACAGGAGGCTACCTTTGCGGCAATGCGCTTGGGATCAATGCTTTCAAGAACCATAACCGGACTGCTGACAAAACCCATTTCGTCAGGGGTCAACGGAGGGGCTTTAACGAGCGCCGCAACATCGTCTCTGGCAAGCACTACAGAAACCGTCTTGTCGAGAAAATGATGAACAGGGAGCTTGTCACCGCAAACTTCCTGCAAAACAAGCGAAAGCATCTGCCCCACTCTCTCTGCATCGGCTCTCTTGACCTTCAACACTGCGGATTGCGGCAACGCTCCCAAACCATCGCTACAGCGTTTGATGACGCGTCTAACTTCCTTCAGCGCTTTGTCGGGAGTATTCGAGGCGACCAGCAAACCGTGTTTCTCCATAAACATAACAGCCGGTTTGCATCCGAATTCCCGCTCGTATTTGCGAACCAGATTAAACGCCTTTCGTCCAAGCGAATAGCCCGGATCAGCATAAGGCACCCAGAGCGGAGGGAGTGGATCATCTTTGAACAGATCGAACAGGCGGACCTTTCCGTCCTTGGCGCTGGCATACGCGAGGGCAACCAAAGCGTGCAGGTGAATCACACAGGTTCCAAGAATCACATGCAGCGGACATTCCACGGATGGACGTGCACCATCGCGTGTGTCGTCATCGCAGGTGGCCTGCAGACGTTTGACCATCTCCAGCTCGCGCGAGCTGACATCCATCCGGCCCAAGGACTTGTCCGCAAAGATGAATTGAACGCCTTCAATCCGAACTCGCCGCCAGCCGCGCGCAGCGCTCATATCTTTCAGAGCCGTGCCGCTGGCCTTGATGAACATATGCCGACCGTCATCGCTCTTGACGGAGGTGTTCCCGCCAACACCCTGTACGAGCGAGCGGTCCTTACCCACCACGTTGGAGAGTCTAATCAGTTGCGATAGAGCTTTGTCGTTCATCTAACCCTTACCTCGGTGTTGCATCCGGCAGGCCACCGTCAACCGGAATGGTTCCGCCCGTGGTAGGCGTCTGACGGGTCACAAAGAAAAGCACCGCGTTGGCGACATGCCGTCCGGTTACCGCCGCCTTGAGCAGGTTGCGGTTACGGTAGTATTCATGTAACTCATCCTCGCTGATACCGCGCGCCTTCATGCGGTTCTCACCCACCAATTCCCATAAGCCCGACTTGTATTTCCCCTCCGAGAAAACGGCATCGGGCGCCACCATGTTGACTCTGATATCGTACTCGGCAAATTCCAGACTGGCAATACGCCCCAACTGATGACAGGCCGCCTTGGTACAACTATAGGCTCCAAATCCGGCACTGGGGGATGGGACGTTCTTGGTCGACATAATCACAATATCCCCGCCCGTGCCCTGTTCAATCAGGCGGCGGCCCGCTTCGGCGAGCACGATCAACGTACCGTCGACATTGACCTTTTCCAGCATTTGGAAGCGTTCGAGATCCATCTCCACAATCTTCGAGACGTGTGCAATCCCGGCATTATGAATCACCATGTCGAGCTTTCCGTATGTCTCGAATGCAGCAGCAAAGGCCTTGCTCGTGGAATCCGGATCTGTGACATCCAGCGGAATCCCCGTGGACTTGCCCGGCACAATCTCATCGAGATCTCTGATAAAGGCATCCAGTCGTTCGCCTGCCAGATCCGTGGCCACGATTGTGCAGCCGTTCTCAAGCAGTACTTCGCAGATCCCATAGCCAATGGCTCCGGCCGCACCGGTAATCAGTGCCACCTTCTCATCAAGTGGTTGTTCTGTTGTTTCTCTCATGATTATCTCTTAGACTCCTTAATTTCGTACAGATTCCCATCGTAGTCGCGGATGAAGACGAGAAGACTCTCGCCCTTCGGCACCTGAATAATTTCGACCTCATTCACTCGGCAGCGTGCCAGGAAGCCGACACGATTCTCGACCTCAAGGCAGGCATGAATGATCGAATCGTTCGAGCGCTCGCGGTTCGGGTCGATAAACACCTCGAACTGAAGCGCCTCGCCGGTATAGTTGACCATTGGCAGATCGGCAGTCACTCCAAAGAGGCCTTCCGACACTTGCGCTGGCAGCGTCTTGACTTCCGACTTTGCCAACTCCAACAGGTCAACAAAGAACCGATCCGCATTGGCCTCCGACCGGCAAGCCAACCCCATATGCACCCAATTCATGACGTAGTCCTCACTCGCCACGTTTCAGCGACTCAAACAGTTCCAGCGCATCCTGCGGCTTCATGTTCTCATGGACCACCTTGTGGATGGCAGTGAGCATGGCAACCGGGGTATCGCTCTGGAAGATGTTGCGACCCATGTCGACACCGGACGCCCCGCCCTGCACAGCGTTGTACGCCATGGTCAGCGCGTCGATCTCGGCAATCTTCTTGCCGCCCGCCATCACAATCGGCACGGGACAAGAGGCGGTGATCTCTTCAAACCCCTCCTCGACATAGTAGGTCTTTACAATCTGAGCGCCCAATTCCGCACAGATACGACAGGCAAGCTGGAAGTAGCGGGCATCGCGCACCATGTCTTTACCCACCGCTGTCACGGCCATCACGGGAATTCCGTAACGCAATCCGGCGTCTACCAGACGGGTCATGTTGTGAACCGAGCGCGTCTCGTACTCACCACCGATAAACACCTGTATGCCGATCCCGGCCGCATTCAGACGGATCGCATCTTCGATATCCATGGCGATCTGTTCATCTGAAAGCTCTTTCAGAATACTTGGCCCGCCACTGGCGCGCAGCACCATCGGCTTGGTACTGCCAGCCGGCACCATGGAACGCAGAACGCCGCGCGTGCAGAACAACGCGTCACAATCCGGGATCAGCGGCACAATATTGAGGTCAATCCGCTCCAGTCCCGTCGTCGGCCCCTGAAAATAGCCGTGATCAACCGCCAGCATCACGGTACGCCCTGTCTTCGGGTTGAAGACCCGCGCCAGGCGATTCTTCATTCCCCAGTCATAGTTGCCCGATCCTTTCAGGAAGAACCCGTGGTTCTCCTGCGGTACATCGGCCTGATAATTCTTCTCTTTCTTACTCACATCTGCTTCCGGCATCTCTCTTCTCCTTGTTTTGTTTCTCTTTGCGTCATCCATCTTCGTCCCGATCATTGTCCCGATCGTCGACGACGACAATCATTGTCTCTTTCTTTGCGCTCCCATTCAACACTCATCACTCATCACTTTCCATACTCCGTACACACCAAGTGTATCGGAGCACAGCCCTCTTCGATTTCCTGAAGGCTACGTGATTAGGGACAGGCTACGTGATTAGCGTGAACGGGGTGGGCGGTTAGCTCCTCCCGCTGCCAAAACTTGGAGAGTCATAGCGTGATTAGGGACGGACCTATAACCGATTGCGTGCTTCCTTTTCCGACCTGAGTCTGCAAACCGTTTACAATGTGCCGGTTTTCCTGCGCCTATACTTGCTCTTTCAACATCACCTCACGGAAGGAAGAAGCGCGTATCGGCACCATTAGGAAGAAAATGGATAAAATCCCGGCGATGCTCGATGGGACGCTTATGGTCAAGCACAACCGCGTTAGGCGCAAGGATGGTAGCGTCCACGTCTCGGCGGGGTATTACACCTTCCAGTACAGGGGGGCGGACGGAAGGCGCAAATGGAAGCGCGTTCCGCGGAATGCAAAGGCGAGCGTAGAACGGTTGGTTCGTGCAGCCAGCCGCTATCGTAAACTGGATCGGGAGTACTCGGCACTGCTGACTGAGCTCTCTCTGGCGCATGGTGGTAAAAAAAAAACGATTAAACCGGCGGCTACCCCGTCCGGCCTTCGAAAACATCGAGGCCGTTTTGCGCGCCATCGAGGCCAGCGCGGTTGATAAGGAAGGGTTTCCTCTCGCGCTGAAGGATTTGGACAGAAATCTCGCCGATGCGGCGGGCAGAGATATGCGTACGCTGATATCGGCTGTCCTTTCGCATCTCGGAGGTAGGAAGACAGCTACAGCACACGGATACCGAACGCGGCAGATTCTGACCTGTTTCGGCTGGATCCCTGTCCATTACGCCTATATCAGGCGCGCTGGCACTTCTGCGTTACTCAGTGCCGTCGGCGTAGTATCAGGAAGCACGATGGCCGCGCGTGACTGGGTCGTGCATTGTGCCGTCCTGTGCGGATCCTTCGCGAAGGGGCGCGCCCTGCACAAAAAAGGATACGGCTAACACCAAGGGCAAGCATGGCGATGCGGGGACCCGGCAGATCAGGGTCATCCTGTTCGGCGAATACGAATGGCTCGACAAGAAGGGACGCCCGAGCCCTTTCAAGAACTCCTTCTCCTATGCGGTCTCAGGAGAGGAGATCGCCGAGGCCTCGAGCCTTGTTCGGAAGCTGGGCATAGCCAGGGGATACGCAACGGCGACGCGGATGCAATGTGTCGCTGATGGGGAAGTGGCTCTTGAGAATGCGTTGCGCGACGGCTTCCCCAATGCGATCTTCACCAACGACTTCATGCATGCCTGAGGCTACGTGCATACATGCTGCGAGAATCTCGGGCTTCCCGACGAAAAAACAGGGAAGGAATACCGCTTTTTGAGGGGCTCCTGTACCGGTGCGGGGCCGCCGCCGTCATCAAACGTGTCGAAAACAGATATGCGCAAGCGTTGGAGGATTCTCAGGAAGGGTGTAACCGGTCTTCCGCTCCTGCCTGAGAGAGGAAAAACATAGAA
>JAOZSS010000102.1 GCA_029939545.1 Kiritimatiellia bacterium
TGCGTCGGCAATAGGGGCTCTTAAAGCTTATTTTTAGGACCGGCCCCATTTCGCCGAAGTTGGTGCGAGAGATGGTGGAGATGTTAGATGTTAAGATGTGATGACCCCTCTGAGGGGTTAAAGATTCTGGTCTGTCAGCATGGATCGAGACACCGCTATGCGATTCCTCGAATGCTGGAGTCTGCTGGAATGCTGAGTGCTCTTTATACAGACTCATCTTCGGCGAGCTTACTCGGGAAATGCTCAGTTGTGCTTGGAGATGTTGCTCCTCCTGCACTGGCCAGATTGGGGCGGAGGAAGATCGTCGGTGTGCCTGCGCACAAAGTACGATCAAGCGATAGTTACGCGCTTCGTGAGCAGCTTCACGTTTCAAGGCGGCATCGCTTGAAGGGGATTGAGCTGTTTCTGGAGCGTCATCGCCTTCTTTCCCGTAGAATGAAGGCATGGGGAACGCGTGATGCAACCGCGGTCTACTCAATGTATTATGAGAACCTTGACTTCATCAGATGGGCAAAGTCGAAGGGGTGTAAGAGCATCGTGGATGTATATATCAGCCCATTGACTGGGCAGATCATGCAGGAGGAAGCGAATCCATTTGAGATTCCGGGTGGGTCGCATGATCCAACGTCCATGCAAACTAAGATGGGTTTGTGGCAGCAGGCTGCCGCCCTTGCCGATCTGCTGTTATGCCCATCTGAATGGGTAGCAGAGGGTGTGCGAGACGCCTCCCCGGAATCGGCACACAAGATCTGTGTCGTGCCTTATGGATGCTCTATTGATTATGCAGGACGCGTTAATCGACCGAAGGTCGGTAAGGTACTGTTTGCGGGCGACGATGTCGTGCGTAAGGGGCTGCACTATGTGGCACAAGCGGCCACGGAACTGCGAGCGGTCAATAAGGACATCGACATTGAGGTGGCGGGTTCAATACCGGATACGATTCTGCGCCATCCCCTGTGCAGAGATCTGCATTTTGTCGGCAAGCTGAGTTCTGAGCAGATGAAACAACGTTATCTTGCTGCTGATGTGTTTGTCCTGCCCTCCTTGTCTGAGGGGTTTGCCGGTGTTGTTGCGGAAGCGATCGGTGCCGGGTGTCCTGTCATTGTGACCAGAGAAGCGGGGAGCCCGGTCCTGCATGAGCGTGAGGGCTTGATTGTTGCAGCTCGTGACCCGAAGGCTCTGTCGGAGGCCATTTTACGAATGGTCCGAGACCGTGAACTACGTGAGGCGTGTGCGAGTCATTGCCTCGATCAGGTTCCTTTCTATGCAGAATCCAGTTGGTCGGAGCGCCTGATCCAGGCCATTACAAGCCGTCTATAGTTCGAGGGCCTAACGGCGTGTTGCCCAAACCATCGGGGTCACTCAAAGGAGATGCTTCGACAAGCTCAGCATGACAATGCCTTGTGAAATTCGGCGATTCCGAAACTGTCATCCCGCGCGCAGTCGAGGGATCTCCTTTTGGGAAACAGCCCCCTGAAATCCCGTCAACTGGGCTGGATGGACTCATGTCCCTTTTGTGCTGCGTGAGCCCCGAGGACATACCCGAATCCAAGGAATAGTACGCGATTCACTTGCAGCGAGAGACTGCTCATGGATTGTAGATATGCAAAGACAAAGAGCGTGTAAACGACGAGTTCCTCGCGGCTCAATCCCGGCCCGCCGCGGATCAGGCGCTGCAGGGCTTTCGTGCCGCTCCACAGAGAGAAGATGAGGAAGGGAAGGCCAAGCATGCCAAACCGCACAGCGATCTCTAACCACTGGTTGTGAGGGTAGCTGTTGTACTTTGGCAACCCATTCAACCACCAGTGACCGACTATGTGTCGGTAGTACTCCATCTGACTCCTTCTGGCGCTGATAGACATATCGCGGATTTGCGAGCTTTCTATGTCTTCTATTATGCTGGTGAAGCGATATTTTAGATGATCTATCCGGTTTTGTATCACCGGGTACCTTCTTGCTGCATACGTTGTAACGAGTCCAGTAATCAGGACCAAGACCAGCACTTGGAGAAGTCGGTATATCCTGGAAAGGCCTATTCGCTGAACGAACAGCAGGAGCACACCGACGACGGCGCCCCACAAGACCGCACCCCGGCTGGCGCTGCCGAGAACCAATACTGTCGTGGACGCAGCAGCACCAGAACATAAGATGCGTGATACAGACGATTTATCCTTAATTGCCAGCACCAGGAAGATCAACCCAAGGCACATGTTGACATAGGCAACCCCATTTGGGTTGAGATCCATATCGCCAAATGCCCTACTGCCGTGAACCCCTATGGCCTGTAATCGCCTGGCAAAAAAGATGGAGAGTCCAATGACGACAGCGGCCATGCCTACATGGATTCCCGAAGTGGGGTGCTGCGGGACTCGATGTTGCGTGGCTCCCAACACAAAGCCGCAGATGAGAAGTGCAATGACAATCAGGTGAAAAGTAATCGCAAGTGGGCTAGAGAGCACTTCGTGTTTCAACACCACTGAATTCACCATAAGCACTGTCGCATAGTAGACGGCACCGCCAATCCAGGTCGTGCCCTTAGGGCGCAATTGGCCTCGCCACAAGCAGCAGCCCACGATGAGCAAGAAGCCGCAGACGAGACTGGCGCGACCTATGTTTCTCCCCAGAACAAGGGTGACGGACTGACTCCAGTGCAGGAGAATCAGCCCGGAGATTAATGCGGTCTCACTCTTGCAGAACGCGATTAGTGCCTTCCCTGTATCTCCTTGTGATGTGTCTGTCCGGAATCTCATCTTCCTGGCTCCGAGGAACCGCCTGTCGCCCGTCCGCTCCCAGAATGCTGTTCGTGTACGGACTCCATCACGTAATCCCACGACAGTCGCCGCTCGTCGTGGGGTCTACCCAACCGTTCGCGCAGACGATCCGTCCACGCCGCTCTAAAGTTTGATTCGCTGTGAAAAGCAGCAAAGCGAATCGCCGGTTCGCGCCATACATGAGCGGGTGCCTGGTCCAGGGAATGGGTCAACTCTCTCGCAAGTTCATCTACGGACTCACTGTGGCACACGCTCCCCAAACCGAATAGAGGAACGATATGACCTAGCCAGCCATAGTCCGTAGAAAGAAGAAACCGTTGTGCTGCCGCAGCCCGGATGGCGATACTTGCAGATCCTATGTGATGTCGATAGGGCGTACACACCACATCGGAAGCAGTGACTGCCAGATTGAGCTCCACATCGCTAATGAATCGATTTGCCGTAATGACGCGATCACGAAGCAACAACTCTTTGCAGTCGCGGTCGACGAGCTCGCGCATTTCTGGAGAGAGACGCCCTACCAACAGCAGCCGATCATCCTCTGCAAGATTCGCCTTCTTGAAGGCGTGTATGAGCACGTCTGTTCCTTTTCGTCTGTCGAGGGATCCCGCCGCCACAACATAGCGACCGTTTTCAGGCAAACCTAATCGCTTACGAGCTTCTTTGCGGGGTATGTCCACCATTGGAGGAACGGGATCTGGCAACAATGACAGTCGATCAGCGAACGCCCCACCCCGGGATTTGAGTATCCGATATACAAACGGATCCAATAGATGCAACCTGTCCCATTGGCCGCGCATGACGAGCCGCATAGAAGCCTTAACCCGCAAGGAAGCCCCTATGCCTGACTGCGGATAAGCGAAAGACCCTCGCATAAGCAATCCTTCCATCTCAGTGTGTCGATGGAGTGATTGTTTGCCCAGGATCTGATGCAGTCCCATTGCTTGTGCATACCCATCTGCATGAGGAATAAATACATACTCCGCCCGAGAACGACGTACCGCCTCCAGCACTTCACGTGGTTTATACCACGCTGACCATTGGGAGTGCTCTGGCAGCCAGGCGTCAATGTCAACATGGCCTTCAAATGAGGCCAGCTGTGAACGGTATTCTTCCGTCCCCACCGCAGACTTAGGAATCGCCAACGTGACCTCTCCGCTTAGTGCGCAAAGAGACGGAAGGAGTAATCGAACATTCGGGAAACGATGGCCACTATGACCGTGCTCAATCAGTAATATACGCATGCATATCCCTTATGCTCTACTTCGACCCAACAAAGAATATCCTCTCTCGGGAACTCCCCTGCGACCGGTCCAAAGATACCTGTGACCGATGCCGAGCGTAGAAGGACCCCGGCCCTAGGTCAAGATTCAGATGGGGGTACCTTTCCCAGCGATGGGGTTTCTGGATGGGTGCCGCCACTTTGACTTGATTTCTCCCGCTTCTAGCTCCACCCTATCACAATCAACAAGTCGGTGCTTAGCGTTACGATAGCAGGACACGAGGACTATGCCGGTGTTGACGTCACAATACTTAGTTCCTTCCGGTACCACCCGTCGCGTCCTGCTGGGGCTGGTGGCCGTTCTGCTGGTCGGGTTCTTTATCCAGATATTCGGCCCGCTGCGTGTTGATACCGACGTGGTATACTATCTCTCGATCGCCGCTTCGTTTGCGGACGGGCACGGACTGAATCTATATGGAAATCCAAGCCCGCTCCCTGTCGGATATCCGATTATCGTAGGGCTTATGGATCGTGCAGGGTTTGCCGGAGCCCCGGCGTTTGTTGTCGTGAATCTGGTTTGTCTTGTCGCGGCACTTGCGCTGCTCTATTCCATTCTCAGAGCAGAGCGTGACGGAAGCGCCACAACCGCACTGGCTCTGATTGTGCTGTTCTTGAGTTCGTTTGTGATCATCAAGTACTTGCCACGGGCGCGCTCCGAGGTGGTTAGCCTGTTCGCATCATGGGCTGCGCTCTGGTGTCTGGCCGCTGGCAGGCGAGCACACGGACAGAGAAGACTAGGGTTGCTTCTGGCGGGAGCATTCCTGATCGTGCCGGCGATAAGCATCCGGGCGGCCGGTGTGGCGCTAATCCCCGCATTGGCGTGGGCGTTGGTTCCTCCAGGAATTCGGCTGATCGATGCCGAACACCGGGCACGGTTCTGGTGCGTGATTCTGGGATTAGCGGCCCTGCTTGGTGCTACGGTGTTCTGGGCTGTTACGTCGACGGAGTACGTCCAGGACTGGGTTTGCCAGCTAGAGGCGGCGTCGCTGAAGTGGCAGCTGTTTTACACGGCACGTGCAAAATTGAACGAGCTCGGACAATTGGCGTTGAATGTGCCGGAAAGCATAACGCCGTCTGCTCTGAGGTCGGGCCTGAAGCTCACGGGTTTCGTAGTGTGTCTGTTCATCATTCGTGCGCTCTGGAGTCGACGCAGGAATCTGTCGACGGTCGACGTCTTTGTCCTGGCTAATCTGGGCATACTGTTCCTGTGGCCTGGAGATGCCCCCCGGTTCTGGTTGCCGATTCTTCCGTTTGTCGGTTTGTACACAGTCTCCGTCGTCGCCGAGAAGATTCCTGCCAGGCCAAGAGCGATATTCACTGGCCTCTATCTGATGATCTATGTGGCGCTCGGAATCGGGTTCCAGGTGGTTCTGACCCGGGAGGCGTTCTCGGAAGACTTTGCGACCACCTATGGCGACAGCTCGCTTTCAGAAGAGTACCACGCTGCTTTCGATGGCCCAGGTCATGGCGAGCTTGACAACGCAGACGCATTCAGGGTGTTGCTGCGATATGACGCAAAGGCTTCGGCGGAGTGGGATCGGACAAAGTACCGACCGTACTGCGTTTCCGACGACGGCTGAACCACCGCAGGGCGCATGGGAAACAGTGATCAGGGGCTATGATGGCGTAGGTAGAGGTGGGCGCAGCCGATAGCGTCGGAGAGGACTTCGTGGTGTTGGAGGGGGATGCCGAGACGTGCGCAGCAGGCATTGAGTTTGTACGGGACGAAACCCTTGGCTTTGTAGATGCGCATCGTGCATTCCCAACGCTCCGCCAGTCCCAGTTCGCCGTAGTCCAGGCTGTAGTGCTCCATGGTGCGCCGGAGGACACTGCGGTCGAAGACTTCGTTGTGCGCGACGAGCGTGGAGTCCTGAAGCCGCGCCCTGATCTCGGGGTAGAGATCTTGGAAGGTGGGTGCGGCGATGGTGTCTTCGGGATGAATGCCGTGGACGGCGATGTTCATGCCGAAGTAGTCGTTGCTTGGTGGTCGGATCAGTGAATGGAAGGTGTCGGCAATCACGCCGTCCTCGACAGTGACAATGCCCACCGCACAGGCGCTGCTGCGCTTGCGCTTGGCGGTTTCAAAATCGATCGCAGTGTAGTTCAACATGTTTCGGGACCTCGTGTTCTACCTGGGGGCGATGCACTCGATCTCGACGTGGGCGTTGAGGGGGAGGTTGGCGACTTCGACGGTTGAGCGGGCAGGTTTGTGGGTGTCGAAGTTTTCGGCGTAGACGGCATTCATGGCGGCGAAGTCGTCCATGCTGGCAAGAAAGACGGTGGTCTTGACGACATGGTTGAGGGAAAGGCCCGCGGCCTCGAGTACGGCACGGATGTTCTGGAAGACCCGGGCGGTCTGGGTGGCGACGTCGTCACCGACGAGCGTCATGGTTTCCGGATCGAGAGGGACCTGACCGGAGCAGAAAACGTGCGCGCCGCTGTCAACGGCTTGGCTGTAGGGGCCAATGGCGGCGGGGGCGGATTCGGTTGCGATGATCTTCATGCTGTCTCTTTCTCCTGCCGCGCCCTGGCGCGGCGCCGCGCTGTTCTAGTCTTGTCTCAAGAAGAGACGGTAAGCGGGGTTGTCGGTTTCGTCAACATAGGGGTACTTCCAGTCGCGCATACTGTCGTCGATATCATCGACGCCGTCGGTCAGGGGTTGCAGTCCGATCAACACGTTGGCGTAGCTACCGCCCGTCTGACGATAATGGAACAGCGTGATGTTCCAGCGGGCCTGCATGAAGGTCAGAAACTCGCGCAGGATGCCGGCGCGCTCGGGAAACTCGAGGCGCAGGATGCGTTCGGTCTCCACGCCTGTGGCGGGTCCGCCGACCATGTGGCAGATGTGGCGCTTGGCCAACTCGTTGCGGGAGAGATCCTTGACAGCGAACCCCTTCGCACGAACCTCGCGCAGCAGGGCGTTGCGCGCGCGTGTTTCTCTCTCTACGGTGAGTCCGACAAGCACGTGGGCATGGTCGGCATGCACGTAGCGGTAGTTGAACTCGGAGATGTCGTGGTCGCGAAAAACGTCGCAGAGGGAGCGCAGGGAGCCGGCCCGCTCTGCGATGGTGATCCCGAGCATGACCTCGGTGCCCTGGCCGATCTTGTAGCGTTCGGAGACGTAGCGCAGCCGGTCGAAGTTGACGTTGGCACCGCTGTTGATGGCGAGCAGGGTCTTGTTGCGCATGCGCTTGCGGTGCGCATGCTTGATCAGCCCGGCGAGCGAGACGGCACCGGCGGGCTCGGCAATCGAGCGGGTGTCGTCGTACATAAACTTGATCGCGGCGCAGATCTCATCGTTGGTGACGGTGATCACCTCATCAATACACTCCTTGATCAGTCGGAAGGGCTCCTTGCCAACCTGGGCAACGGAGACGCCGTCGACGAAGATACCGGTGACCGGCAGGCGGACGCGACGGCCGACGGCCATGGCGGCTTGGAGGCAGGCGGATTCCTCGGCCTCAACGGCGATGACCTTGACGTCGGGGCGAACGTACTTGATGTAGGTGCCGATGCCGGCGATGAGGCCACCACCGCCGACCGGAACAAAGACGGCATCGAGCTTGCCGGGACATTGGCGCATGATCTCCATCCCGATGGTTCCCTGCCCGGCAATGACGTCGCGGTCGTCGTAAGGATGAACAAAGACGCGATCAGATTCTTTGGCAATGGCCAGAGCGTGTTCACAGGCTTCATCGAAGCGGTCACCATGGATCATCACCTTGACCCAGCGATTGCCGACGGCGCGGACGGCTTCGATCTTGATGCCGGGCGTGTTGGTGGGCATGACAATGAGGGCCTGGGCACGGTGGTGCCGGGCGGCGAGGGCGACGCCCTGGGCATGGTTGCCGGCGGAGGCGGCGACGACGCCGCGGCGGCGCTGGGACGGGGATAGCTGGGCCATCTTGTTGTAGGCACCGCGGAGCTTGAAGCAGAATACCGGCTGCAGATCTTCGCGTTTGACCAGGATTTCGTTCGCGAAAGCGTCGCTGAGCGCAGGCATGTGGTCGATGGGCGACTCGATGGCGACGTCATAGACCTTGGTGGTCAGGATGCGTTTGATATACCCCTCGGATGCAGCACGGCGTTTGGCTTTCACGGTGACTTCCTTCCTCTGACTCGGTTTGACCATAGGAAAGAGTGTGGCGGAAGTAAAGGTGCGGGAGCGCTCCGAGGAGGTGAGCCCTTCCAAGGCTGGAGCCCGCCTGCGGCATACAAAGGCCAAGGAAGGGCACACCTCCACTCCGCGGGGGGGAGAGGGGAGTGGCAATAGTTCGAG
>JAOZSS010000001.1:0-4736 GCA_029939545.1 Kiritimatiellia bacterium
CTGAAAATGGGGGCGCTTAGTCGCATGAGTGAGAGCGGAAGACCGGTTACACCCAGCTCGAATAGCGACGGAGGGCTCTTTCGCGGTTAATCCACCGGACCCGCCGCAGATTCCTCCTCGTACTGCTTCAGCTTGCGGTGGAGCGTGCGGCGGCTAATGCCCAGCTCCTCGGCGGCCTTGGTGCGGTTGCCGTTGAGCTTCTTCAGCGTGGCCATGATCATGCGATGCTCGGTTGCCGCCAACGAGTCACCGCCGTGCATCGTGTCGCCCGAGGGAAGCACAACGGCTGGGCCGGAGGCCCTGACGGCCTCGCGGATGTTCGCGGGGATATCCCGGGCCGTCAGACGGTCGCTGCGTGAGAGCACCACCATCTTCTCGATCGTGTTGCGGAGTTCCCGCACGTTGCCGGGCCAGTTGTAGTTGGACAGAATCGTGATAGCGTCAGGTGTAATGCCCCCGATTTTCCGGTTATTGCTCGCGTTGAACTCTTCCAGAAAGTGGCTACACAGCATCGGCACGTCCCCTACCCGCTCACGCAGCGGCGGGAGCGTGATGTTGACCACGTCGAGCCTGAAGAAGAGGTCTTCGCGGAACGTCCCCTCTTTGACCAACGTTTTGAGATCCTTGTTCGTCGCCGTGATAAGTCGAATGTCAGTCTCTATGGTTTCATCGCCCCCCACCCGCTCAAACTGGCGCTCTTCGAGTACACGCAGGAGTTTCACCTGGATCGATGCATCGATTTCTGAGATCTCATCGAGAAAAAGCGTGCCACCGTCGGCCAGCTCAAAGCGTCCCTTGCGACGCGATATCGCTCCCGTGAACGCGCCCTTCTCGTGGCCAAACAGCTCACTCTCCAGCAGGTTCATCGAGAGTGCCGCGCAGTGAACGGCAATGAATGGGCCTCGGGCACGATCGCTGAGCCGGTGCACGGCGTGCGCAACCAGCTCCTTGCCCGTACCACTCTCTCCTTGTATGAGAACCGTAGCCTGGGTCGGTGCTGCCTGCCGGGTCGTGTCGAAAAGCTGAGCCATCGCTGGAGAATTCCCGATGATGTTCTCAACCCCGTACTTGTTGTCGAGCTGCTCGTGCAGGTTCGCATTCTCCGACTCCACCTTCTGCGAGCGTAGCGCCCGCTTCAGCACCAGCTCCAGCTCGTCGAGATTGACCGGCTTGGTCAGGTAGTCGTAGGCGCCACGCTTCATCGCCTCAACGGCCGTTTCTACCGAGCCATAGGCGGTCAACAGTAGGCAGACCAGGTCCGGATTCCGCGCCAACGCACGCTGCACGAGCGTCAACCCATCCATGCCCGGCATTCGCAGATCGGTCAGCAAAATGTCCGGCGGGGCCTGGGCGATCAACTCAAGTGCGCTATCCCCGCTTTCAGCCGTCACCACACGGTAGTCGCGCCGCAAAGCCCGTTCAAGTCCGTCGCGTGTGTTCTTCTCATCATCAACAATCAGGATGGAAGGTTTCTCTTTAGCCATCATATGTCTCCCATGCCCATAGATCATGCCTGCGGCCCGCTCGGAGAGCGGGCCCTGCCTTACCCTCGGTTGGGTAGGGCCCGCTCTCCGACCGGGCCGGAACCCTTTCCTTTTCTCCGCGTGGAGCGAGCATCCAACAGCCGAATGCTACGCTCGACCAAGGGCAACAGGACCGTGACCCCGGTTCCGGTGTCCGGCTTACTCATCACCTCAATCTGTCCACCATGGTCCTGCACAATGCGCTGCACAATCATCAGGCCCAGCCCCGATCCACTGGCTTTCGTAGTGTGGTATGGCTCAAAGATCCGGCTCAACTCCTCCGGCTGAATCCCTACACCCGAGTCCCTGAACGATATGCCGAGATAGTCGTCCATCGTGAAAAGCACGATCTTGATCTGACCTCCATCCGGCATAGCTTGGAAGGCGTTGCGGATGATATTGAAGAAGACCTGCTTAATCTGACCGCTGTCCACCTTGATTCGCGGTAACGTGTCGGGCCGCTCGATCTCGATGCTGATGCTGCGGTTCTCCACCTCCTGCCTGAGAAGTGTCAATGTATCCTCGAGCAGAATCTCAATCTGTGCCGGTGCCAGCTCCGGCTTTGTGGGGCGGATCGCCTGCAGGAACTGCATGATGACCTGGTCAAGGCGGGCCACCTCGGTGCGGGCCACCTCGGTCAGTTCGTGGAGATTATCAAGCGCTTCCGGCCCGGTCGACTGACCCCCGTCAACATCCTCGCGCATCTTGCCGACCTCCCGGTCCAGCAACTGCAGGTGAATGTTAAGCGCGTTGAGGGGGTTGCCGATCTCATGCGCCACACCGGCGGCCAGCAGCTTGACTGCATTGATGCGCTCCGACTCCAATGTAGATGCCTCCTGCTCACGCTCATGCGAGACGTCACGCAGGAACACAAGCGCACCTCGGCTCTCTACCGAATCCTGGTGCATCGGCACGACGTAGAACGTCAGGAAACGCTGAACCGGATAGGTAATCTCGATCTCGCGGGAGACCAGCTTCGACCACTCCTGTGTGTCCAAGCTCAGAATGCGATCCCAGTCGATTTCACCCAGGTAACGTGAAACCGGTCGACCCCGTTCAGAATCGAGCGAAAACCCGAGAAACTGCTCAGCCGCGCGGTTTGCGTAGTCCAGGCTGCCGTCGCTGTTAACAACCAGGATTCCTTCCTGGATCGACTGAAACACCATCTCCAACAGACCGCGGTCCTGCGCCAAGCGCAAAAAGTGCGCCTGCAAGCTCTCCGGATCCAAACGGTCCAGTCGCTCGATCAATCGACCAACAAATCCTGATTTCATTGGCATCTTCTAAGATCCTTCGCCTTCCTAATGCGACAATATGACACAACACTACCCGCTATTCCGCCGCGCGGCAAGCCCGGAAAGTGTATCGGTATTTCTCGCTATGCCGAAGAGCTAGACTACCACCCGCCCAACCATCATCCCCGGTGCAGATTGTGAAGCTCGATGACGATAAGAATCACGATCGTGATTCTTATCGTCATGGCCATCCTTCATGCTCTCTTCAAAGGGGGGCGCTTGAGCCAAAAAGGCGTTTACATCCTGCTGGTTATCTCTGGAAAAGTATCTGATTTTTCGTGACATCTTAACAGAATTTGTGTTTCATTACCTCTCTTCGTTAAGCAGGTGAGGAACCGATGCTCTACTTTGAACGCGGGTCGAAAACGGATGTGATCGCGCCTGAGGAGGCGCGCGCAGCCTTGGTGGGTGTGCTCAACGCACTCGGCCACCGCGAGCGCGTTCTCGCCATACCCCCCGACTTCACCCGTTTCCATTCACAGGCCGGGATGTTTACCCGCTTTGCCTTTGATTTCTACGGCGATCGCCTCATGGACATATTGCCGGCGCTGGGCACGCACTCTCCTATGACCGCGGAGCAACTTGACGAGATGTTCACGGGCATCCCACACGACCGTTTCTGTGAACACGACTGGCGCAGCGGTGTCGTAACGTTGGGCGAGGTGCCGGCCGACTTCGTTCGCGAGGTATCCGATGGGGCGGTCGACTATTCCTGGCCGGCGCAGGTGGGTCATCTGCTGATTGACGGCGGCCACGACCTGATTCTTTCGATTGGACAGGTGGTGCCACACGAAGTAATCGGCATGGCCAACCATAGTAAGAATATCTTCGTCGGAACCGGTGGACCTGAAGGCATCAATAAAAGTCACTTCCTGGGCGCGGCGTACGGGATGGAGCGCATGATGGGGCGGGCGGACACACCCGTGCGGCGTGTGCTGGACTACGCCTGCGAACATTTCGCTGCGGATCTCCCGATCGTTTACGTGCAGACCGTCATCGGGCGCGACGAGTCCGGTGAGCTTCAGCTCCGCGGTCTCTATATCGGGGATGGGCGCGACTGTTTCGACCGCGCCGCAGAGCTGTCGCTCAAGGTAAACTTTGAGATGGTGGAGGAGCCATTGAAGAAAGTGGTGGTCTATCTCGATCCCGCCGAGTTCAAGAGCACGTGGCTGGGCAACAAGAGCATCTACCGCACACGCATGGCGATTGCTGATGACGGTGAGTTGATCGTCCTGGCGCCCGGGGTGTGCGAGTTCGGTGAGGACGCCGAAATCGGTCGCCTGATTCGCGCTTATGGCTATGTGGGCACACCCGCTGTGTTGGCCGCACTAAAAAAGCATCCCGAGCTGGGCAACAATCTCAGCGCTGCCGCGCACCTGATTCACGGGTCTTCAGAGGGGCGTTTTACGATTACCTATTGCCCGGGACATCTCAGCGAGAATGAAATCCGCGGGGTTAACTTTAACTATGCGCCGCTGGACGCCATGCTCGAGCGTTACGATCCGGCCACGCTGACCGACGGGGTCAACGTGATGGCCGATGGAGAAGAGATATTTTACATTTCAAATCCGGCCATCGGCCTCTGGTCGTGGCGGGAGCGGTTTGAGGGGAACTAGCAAAGACAGGAAAGAATAATGACGATACCATTTACGATTAAGCTGGAAGGCAAGACCACCGTGGTTACCGGGGGTGGGGGGGTGCTCTGCAGCACCATGGCCAAAGCGCTGGCGGAGTGTGGTGCCAAGGTGGCTGTTGCAGATTTACGCCTGGAGGCCGCCGAAGCGGTGGCCTCTGAGATCAAGGAAGCGGGCGGCACGGCAATCGGCGTTAAATGTAGTGTCCTTGAACGCACCAGCCTGGAAGCAGCGCGGGATCGCATCGAATCGGGGTCGTGTTTCGTCACCGCATTCGCTGCCTC
>JAOZSS010000001.1:4746-39239 GCA_029939545.1 Kiritimatiellia bacterium
GCCCGGTCGACATTCTGATAAACGGCGCCGGGGGCAACCATCCCAAGGGAACGACGTCGATGGAGTTCCTGACGAAAGAGGTGCTCGCACAGACTGATTCCGACGCCACATCCTTCTTCGATCTCGACGCGGACGGAATCCAGTTTGTGTTCAATCTCAACTTTCTCGGCACACTGCTGCCGTCCCAGGTGTTTGCGCGCGGCATGGCGGAGCGGGGCGGGGGGGTCATTATCAATACCTCCTCTATGAATGCATTCACGCCCCTGACCAAGATTCCGGCGTACAGCGGAGCAAAGGCGGCGGTCAGCAACTTTACACAGTGGCTGGCGGTACACATGTCGAAGGTCGGCATCCGGGTGAATGCGATTGCCCCGGGATTCTTCCTGACCGACCAGAACCGTTCGCTTCTGACCAACGAGGATGGATCGCCGACAGAACGCGGAGGCAAGATTATCAGTCAGACGCCTCTGGGCCGTTACGGCACCCCCGAGGAACTGGTAGGAACGCTGTTGTGGTTGGTGTCAGATGAAGGGGCTGGGTTTGTGACGGGAACGGTGATTCCGGTGGATGGAGGGTTTGCGGCCTTCAGCGGAGTGTAACGCTCCGGGCAGGGCGAGGGGCTCTTGGCTGGGGAGCGTGGAATACCACGCTCAAGGCCTACGGGACCCTTACCTCTCGGCTCGCTGGTTGGTTAATGAGCGGCCATTGAGTGTGTCGTTGGCCCCGCCGACTGGATGGTGGGGGTATGGGAAGAAACTCCGCATGACTTGTTTTGGGTATATGAGAAAAAGAAGATAAAGAAAGGGAGTAACATGAAAGACAAAGCAGATATCGGATTGGTGGGGTTGGCGGTGATGGGGGAGAACCTCATCCTGAATATGGAGAGTAAGGGGTTCACGGTGGCGTGCTTCAACCGCACAGTCAACAAGGTGGACGCCTTTATCACTGGTCGCGGTGCCGACAAGAACTTCATCGGCTGCCACAGCGTCGAAGAACTCGTAAACAGTTTGGAACGGCCGCGCAAGGTCATGATGCTGGTTAAGGCGGGCGCGCCGGTCGATGCGTTGATCGAACAGCTTCTACCCTACGTTGAGAAGGGTGACGTCATTATCGACGGCGGTAACAGCCATTACCCCGACACCATTCGCCGTTACGAGATGTTGAAGAAAAAGGGCATCCTCTATATCGGCACGGGTGTATCCGGCGGCGAGGAAGGCGCCCTGTTGGGTCCCTCCATCATGCCCGGCGGCAGCCCCAAGGCGTGGCCGGAGGTGAAGGAGATCTTCCAGGCCATCTCGGCCAAGGCCCCGGATGGCTCGCCCTGTTGCGAGTGGGTGGGCAAGGATGGCGCCGGCCATTTTGTCAAGATGGTCCACAACGGCATCGAGTACGGCGACATGCAGTTGATCTGCGAAGCCTACCATATCATGAGCCAGGGTCTCGGCATGACGGCCGACGAGATTCAGAAGGTCTTCGCCGAGTGGAATGAAGGCGTGCTGGATTCCTACCTGATCGAGATCACCCGCGACATCCTGGCTAAAAAGGATGATGACGGAACACCGATGGTGGATGTGATCCTCGATACGGCCGGCCAGAAGGGCACCGGCAAGTGGACCTCACAGGCTGGACTCGATCTCGGTGTGGGCATTCCGCAAATTGCCGAGGCGGTGTTCGCGCGCTGCCTGTCGGCCATCAAGGAAGAGCGCGTGGCGGCATCCTCGAAGCTGCGTGGTCCGCGGGTCAAATTCCGCGGCGACCGCGAGAAGTTCATTGAGCAACTCCGGGATGCGGTCTACGCGTCGAAGATCTGCTCCTACGCCCAGGGATACCAACTCCTGCGTGCCGCGTCTGAAGAGCACGGCTGGAAGCTCAACTACGGCGAGATCGCGCTGATGTGGCGCGGTGGCTGCATCATCCGGGCGCAGTTCCTGGATGAGATTCAGAAAGCTTTCAAACGCCGGCGCAAGTTGCCCAACCTGCTGCTCGCGCCATACTTCAAGCGTGTGGTGCGCCAGGCCCAGCGTCCGTGGCGCAAGGTCATTCAGTCCGCCGTCAAGCTGGGCATTCCAATCCCGGCGATGAGTTCGGCGCTGAACTACTACGACTCGTATCGTTGCGAACGCCTGCCGGCCAACCTGCTGCAGGCCCAGCGCGACTACTTCGGCGCCCACACCTACGAGCGCCTGGACAAGCCGCGCGGCGAATTCTTCCACACCAACTGGACCGGCCGCGGCGGCACAACATCCGCCTCGACGTATGTCGTATAGAGAGAAGATCGTCCTTGAAAAAGCTGTTGAGCGTATGTCTGGCCGCTGTATTGGTGCCGCTTGCCTACACAAGTGGCGCCGATGCTCCGGCCGCTGCCGCGAAACCGGCGGCTGAAAAGAAAGCCGAGAAGAAGAATCCCAATCTGCGCATCTGGAAGAGTGTCAGCGGAGCAGTGATCGAAGCAGAGTATGTGGAAAGCAAGTTCGGCAAGGTAGTACTTCGTGGCCTCGACGGAAAGAATCTGACAATTCCTCTGCACCGCCTGGTTCCGAAGGATCGAGCGTGGATTAAGGAAAAGGTGGCTATACAATCGGGTCCTGTCACCGTCAAGGAACCCAAGGCCCCGAACAAACTCCCGGTCTTCTCGGGAGGAAAGCTGCACAACTACCATGCGGGTTATTCTGCAAAGAACTTCGACGCCTTGGTTGACGAGAATGGAAATATTCTCATCCACCTGAAGGACAAAGGCAAGCGAGTGGGGAAACCCATAACGTACGGGCTGCGCTGCTACTACATTGACACCTCCATTACCACGCCCGCACACACCGGCCGGCCGATCGCGAAGCTGTCCTACGTTCCACAGCCGAAAGTTCAGCCCGACCAGATAACACTTTGCGGGCTACTCAGAGATCTTGTGTCGTTTAATATCACATTTGAGTTCAGCGAGAAGGGGATCAAGTCTTCGGGCTACTGCACAGACCCGTCGGATATCAGGGACAAGACCACCTTTCGTCTGGGTGCGAGCGTGCCGCCATCTCACAACTTTACTAACGATGATTCTATTGAGAAACGCGCAGAAATTCTAAAGGGCTGGCGCGTCGTGGCGGATACGGTTGCGGGTAAGAAAAGAGAGTTTGAGTATTCTGACTCCATCCAGGGCATGGGTGTTTCAGCTAAGACCATCCGGGTGGCAGCACCTGTTTATGGCAGTCGGCGGGTCCGCTTCACTGCGGGAGACGAAGACGCGGCACCCCTACGCCCTTATATCTACCCCGGATATTGCCCATGGCAGGGCTACTTTGTTGGCATGTATAAGAAGGAACAGGGCGACCGATCGGCCAAGATCTCATTCAGCATGCTGGTCCAGTAGAGGGTCTGCGCACCACTAGAACGTGTAGCCCAGGCCGAGGGTGAGAACGGGGTAGAGTGTGTAGTCCTCTACCTCATCCTCCAGCTCATCTGCCTCGTTAGCGAGTGCGGCATTGAGCTGACTCTGCCGCGAGCCATCTGTGGCCGTCGCCGTGAGCGACACATTCGCGCTGCCCTGCAGCATGACGCCCAGGTCGAATACAAAGTGCCAATGTGACCCTTCCTTGGCTGCATTACCCCAACCGATACCTGCGTACGGCGCGAAAGAATCGAAGTTAACTTGGCCATCCAAGCTCTGGACTTCGTAGTCCTCGTCGTCGATTTCGATGGTGTCGCCCGCGGTCACGGTCAGGCTGGCTTCGTTACCATTGTAGAACGCACCGGCCGACAGGCGGAAGCCGCCACCCCAGGGATGCCAATCGAGAAGTGCACCTAGCGACATAAGGTCGAGTGTCACCTCGATCTCATCGACCACTTCGTCGATATCTTCGTCGTCCTCATCGAACTCGTAATCATCATACGTGTAGCTGAAGTAGTTGCCCGACAGCCGTACATTGACCTTCTCGCCCAAGCCGAGCGTGAGATCCATGCCTATGCCAGGCGTACCGACTTTAAGGCTCAAGCCTGAATCTCCCCACGCCGCTTCTGCACCCATCACCAGCGCCAATAGTATGGCACACACACATACAATACGTTTCACCAACGACCTCCCTCTTTTGTTTTCCCGCGCCCAATAGCTTCCGCGACCGGGAGCGGCCTATTTTTCTCCACGTGTAACGGCCCGTCCGTTCCAGCAGCTGGCTCCGCACAGCGACCCACCTAAAAGCGAGATGGTCAGCAGGAGGAGCAATGCTTTACACTGATGGTTTATGTTGATCATGGAGAGGATTATCATGGACCGAAACCGTACTGCCCGCAAGCTTCGAAGGGTCCTTCCTGCGCTGCTGGCTGCGCTGCTGCTTGGATACACGCTGACCTGCGCCGCCGCCCCGAAACCGCCGAAGCTCCTGGATCGCAAGAATGTTGTGGCCGCCGCCTCGGAAATTACGACGGAGCTCTATCCCAATGCCGACGATGTGGTCGTCGATGAGTACATCCACACCGTCTACAAGGAAGACGGCACCTACCAGACGTGGGACGATGAGTATATCAAAGTATTGACGGAGAAAGGCAAGCGCAGTCACCAAACCGTCTCGCGCTACTACACACTGCCTTACGGGACCGTTGAAGTAACAGACTTGGCTGTGATCAAACCTGACGGCACAGTCGTGGATGTGGATGTAACGGCCAACAGCCGGATCATGGTGAATCCAAGCCAGATGAGCGCCAACATCTACAACCCCAACAGCAAGATCCTGCGCCTGGGTGTACCGGGACTGGAAATCGGCGACCTGCTCCACATCCGCGCATTCCGCGATACGGTCAAGGCGCGCGTACCGAACACCTGGAGCGACTACACCGTTCTTGAATACACGGCCCCGATTGCCCATATGCAGATGGAGGTGCGTGGCCCCAAAGACCTGCCCCTGGCCAATATCCGCCTTTATGATGCCGTGACCAACTCGGTATCGTTCTCCGAGACCTCTTCCCTGCGCAACAAATGGTACCGCTGGGAAGTGCGCGATGTGCCGCGCATGTACCCGGAACCCAACATGCCGACACTCCACACCGTGGTCCAGCGCCTGTTGATCAGCACGATCCCGGACTGGGAAACCATCTCGCGCTGGTACTGGGAACTCTCTCTACCCCATCTCGACGCCGTGACGCCGGAGATGGAGGCGAAGGTTGTTGAGCTGGTTGAGGGTGTGAGCGACCGGACAGAGAAGATCGAACGCCTCTTCAGGTTTGTCTCACAGCAGATCCGGTACATGGGCATTACCACCGAGACCACCGCGCCAGGCTATGAGCCGCACGATGTGAATATCACGTTTGGTAACCGCTACGGCGTCTGTCGTGACAAGGCCGCCTTGCTCGTGGCGATGCTGCGCCTGGCCGATCTTCCCGCTTATCCTGTCCTGATCCATGCCGGACCGCGCAAAGATGAGGAGGTCCCGCAACCTTTCTTCAATCACGCGGTCGTCGCCGTCGGCAACGATGACGGATCCTACACGCTGATGGACCCGACGGACGAGAACACGACTGAGATCTTTCCTTCGTACCTCAGCTACATGAGCTATCTCGTGGCGCATCCGGAAGGGGAGGGGCTGCGCACCTCGCCTGTCGTGCCGGCTTCCGAGAATCTTCTCTCCATCGATACCAAGGGCAAGCTGGGTGCCAATGGCCACCTGAGCCTCTCCAGTCGGTTGACGTTCAGTGGCATTAATGACAATGCCTACCGCAGTCATTTCACCCGACTGAAGCCGGAAGAGCGCCGACAGTTCTTTGAAGGGCATCTCAAGCGGCGTGTGGCCGGTGCTAAACTGACCGGGCTCAGCATTACCCCGCCCAATATGCTCGATACGACGCAACCGCTGGTCGTCGCGCTCGACTATGAGGCCGCCGACTACCCCATCTGCGGAGACCGCCACACGATGCTCGCCATCCCATGGCTGAGCGATAGCCTCGGCTACGCGAACTACCTGCTCGGAAGCACCGGCCTCGATGATCGCAAGTACCCACTCTATACGCGACTGACCGCCGGGGTCGAGGAGACCTTTGCAGTGGCACTGGATCCCGTCATCGCCAGACAAGCCGCCACCCCTGAAGCCTCCACCTTGTCTGCTGAAGGACTGCGCTATGCGCAGGCTTTCAGCATAACAAACAACACATTGCTCGCCACGGCCTCGTTTATGGTCGATTCCGTGGAGTTCTCAACGGAGGCCTACCAGGGGCTGAAACAACTTCTGAAAGACCGTGAGTACGAACAGCGCAAACGTGTCATGTTTGTGGATGCCACCTCAGGTCAGCCCGAGAACGATATCCGGATTCTGTCGGACGCCCTGGTTGTTGATATTGAAGACGCTTCAAGCTGGACCTCCCGGCACAAGCTCTCCAAGCAGATTGTCACCTATGCCGGAAAGAAAGAGCACTCCGAGCTGAAACTTGGATTCAACCCGGCCTGGGAAACCGTCACATTGGCCTCCGCGCGCATCGTTAATCCCGACGGATCGGTCCACACCGTCGTGGATGAAGAGATGAACGTGATGGACGCCGGCTGGGTCGGCGGCGCCCCGCGCTACCCGCCGGAGCGGACGCTGGTGGTCAGTTTCCCGGGCGTCGAAGAGGGCAGCGTCATCACGTACGAAGTCGTGCGCCAAGTCAGCGGCAAGCCGTTCTTCTCACTGCACAAGACATTTCAGGGCTTTGACCCTATCGACGCCTCGTCGGTCACCGTTTCCGTCCCCACCAATCTGGTGCTGACGATCAAGGATGAGAGTGGCACGGACGACTACCTAGTTGATACAACCGGTACCACCACCACACACACTTGGCGCATCGGGCCGCAGGCCGCAATCAAGCCGGAAGACAACCTGCCGCCACGCTGGACATTCCTGCCGACGCTGGTTGTGTCGGCCGGTAAGTGGAAGACCTATGCGGGAGAGTTGGATGCCCGCCTCACGGCTGCCATGACCAACGCACCGGCCTGTGAGCAGAAGGCGCGTGAGCTAACGGTCGATTGCACTGATGAGATGGAAAAGGTTCAAGTCATCCGCGATTTCGTGGCCCGCAACATCCGGAGCGCGGGGCCCTGGCTGACCGCATTGCCGTGGGAGGCCATCACCCCCGCCGATACCACGCTGGCCGACGGCTATGGCAACACAACCGACCGGGCCATTGTTCTGGCCGTCATGTTGAAAGCCGCCGGGATTGCACCCGAGTATCTTCTGGCCTCGTCGTGGGCCCCTCGGCTCGACACGTTGAGCGAAGACCTGCTCGACACAGCGCAAAGAGGCCTCTTCACACACCTGCTCGTACGCGTGATGGATGGTCGCCGTGCGATCTATCTGAATGAAACCGACCATTATGCCCAGCTCGGAACCACACCGTTCGAAGGTCACCCGGCCCTCGATATGGATGGACAGCTTTCCGTTATTGAGCCCGCGCGGGCGATGAAGGAGCGATCACGGGCGGACTTCCTGCTGGAGCTCGAAGCCGATGGAGACGCGCAACTCACCGCCACACGCGCCTACTACGGCATGGCGTTCGGTGCCACGCGGCGCCTATATGAAGAGATGCCGCCCGAGGAAAGGCGACGCCATTTTATGGAGCTGGTGGCCTCGCTCGCGCAGGCAGCCACGCCGAGCGGCAAGCTCGACACCGCCTTCGACACCTACCCGGGGTTTCGCTCATTCACGGTCGACATTCCGCGTTACGCCGTGCGAGAGGGCCACTACCTCTACGTCACACTACCCGCCGGTATAGGCGACATCCTGCGCCTCAACACCGACACCCGTGACGGCGCCTTCTACCGCCGTGAACCCCAACGCACAACGGTACGCTACGATGTGAAGCTGCCCTCCAACACCAAACAGGTCCTCCTCCTGCCACCGGAGATCGACTGGAAGGGCCCGGACGGCCTCGGCACCATCCGATTCGAGCAACGGCCCACCGACGACCCCCTGCACCTGACCCTCATGCAGGAAGTCAACCTGAACCCCGCCGTCATCCGCCCCGAAGCCTACCCCGTCCTCCTCGACCTCCACCAACAGCTCCAGCACCCATCCGTTCGGACGATACTGATTGAACTGGAGTGACGGCAGGTGTTCTTCCAAAAGGCTGGTGGCATCTTGCATTGTGTACGGAAACGTATATTTTCGTGAGTAGAGGGGGGCATGGCTGGGGGCTTTGCTCCAAGTAACTGATGGATGTAGGCAGAACTCCTTGATAGCCTTCGAGGACATCAAAGCGATAGCCGTTTCTGACTGCCCTAACCGCGAGAGTTATCATGAAATATGCAACTGCGCTGCTCACAGCGATTTCCTTCATCACGTTTCAAATCCAGCCGACTGTTGCAGGTGTTGATTGCGGGAGTGACGATTTTGATGACAATATCAAGAATACGAATCTCTGGGGGACAGACCTGGACTTCGGGCCGGATGGTGGCCTTGTGGAAACCCATGGCAGACTGGAGTTCTGGGGCACTGGACCCGCTATTCGACCGTATGCATGGAGCTACCGAAGCTACGGTCGGGATTGGGAGACTATCACCGACGTCAGTCTCGGTGACGTTCAATTGAACCAACCTGATTCCCACGTCCAGATGTTCATAGTGGCGGCGAATCGGGCAGACACCAACCTGATAAGTGGATTACCAGGTGACCACTTAGTCATGGTGTTGGATCTCTACTCCAGCACAGGTGTCGGGGCTGCTCGGACCTTCGAGGTGAATTTTCGGACGGATTGGAATGAACTTGAGCCTAGAACCAATGTCCTCACAGCGAGCGAGCAGGCAGGCCTCCGCATCAGCTTCGATGCGACGAGCAAAACCCTGACGGGGTGGTATGACGCCAACGGTAGTGTGGGAGGTTATGATTGGACAGCCCTACGTTCGAGACAAGTTGATGTTACGGGCAGCAACTGGCAGATGACGAGCAATTCTACTTTTGCCGTGTTCGTTGGCGCGAGTTGCGAATCCTTCGATGTCACATCCAACGATCTTGTCTATGTCGACACGTTTATGATGACAGATCA
This sequence comes from Kiritimatiellia bacterium, assembly GCA_029939545.1. GTDB lineage: Bacteria > Verrucomicrobiota > Kiritimatiellia > UBA8416 > JABMPJ01 > JABMPJ01. Next base: position 13,735 of record JAOZSS010000001.1, read on the forward strand.
AGCACGGAAACCACTTACGGAAAGTGGATGCGTCACTGTTCAAAGGAGAGCCCGCCAAGCCTTCAGCCGTTCTCATCCGTAGTGGCGACGTAGCCAGCTTGCATCGCAGCCTCCATGCGCCCGATCTCTTCCCCGGTGAGCATGCTGAAGTGCGATGAGCGCTTTCGCGCAGAGAGATGTCCGTTGTTCTGCAGGCAGAAACGGATAAACAGGTCGATCTTCTGGTCCGGTAGATCCACGATCTTCTGTATCGCCGACTTGGTACGATCGTAGTTCTCGATGAAGTTCAGTTCCTCTACCAGCTCTGTGCTGACGGTTCGATCGATGAACCGGAAGAGGGCTTCGACCTGTAGGGTCATATCCTGGTAGGCGTACCACCGCTGAACATCGTTGGTTACAGTCATTTTGCCCTGGTTGTCCAGGCTGTACTCGACAAGGGCCATCAACGGCCTGGAGAACGCTTCCAGCGATGCATCGTATTCGGCGGGATTTTTCAACATTGCCGCCGACACTGGAAGCATCACGCCAGCCGGGCTGAATCCACACCGCGCCAGTATATTGTGAATCAGGAATCGGTGTATTCGACCGTTGCCGTCCTCAAACGGATGAATGAAGACGAACCCGTAGGCCACCGTTGCTGCATGAACCACAGCGGGGACACCGCCGCTCTCCATTGCCTTGTGGGTACCGATAAGACCGGCCATCAACTCGGACACTGTCTCTGGTTTTGGGCAAGCGTAATGCACTTTTTCGTGCTGCCAGGAAATCGATTCCCCGACGTAGTTCTGACTCGTCCTGTAGTCGCTGTCACGGAACCGTGGGTCCACGGTCCGGTTCTGCAGGTCGACAAGTCTTTCCTTGGTGCAGAAGTCCTCTTGCTCCGCCAACTGTAGTAGCGCGATGAATCGCTCCGTTCGCGAAGATGTCGGCTTGATATGCTCGATCTCGAATGACGACTTGGTTTCCTTGGTATAGAGGTAGCTCATCGCTCGCCTCAGCATCTCCGGCGAATAGCGAGCCACAATTTCCCTGCAACGCTCGGCCAGGTTTCTGTCTTCAAGTCGGCGCAGTGTCTCCGTCCGCCGGACGACGGGACAGAAATGGCAGTTTCCTGAGAGATTGTTGTTCACCCTCTGTCGGCGCACCTGTGGAGCGGGTGCCAGAGTGTAGTATTGGTCTGCGGCAAGAAGGTCGACGTAGTTGCCCCTATTCAGATCGGGCAGAGGCAACAGATTGCCCGTCAGGAACTCATATAGGAACCAGACCCGACGAGCGTATTTGCCGAGAGGCTTCAACTGGATGTAGCTTACGATTTCAGATGAATCAGCAACGGGAAAAAGAGTAGCCAGAATTCCAAGGTTGATGCCGTCGTATTTCAGCGCAAACTCGAGGTGATCCCCCAACGAATCGCCTGGCCAGTAGGATGGAGGATAGATATCTGTGACGACGGCGCCCGCCGCCTCAGTGCGATGCGTACCGGAAGTTGCCACGAACGAGATGTGCCAGTTTGGCACTACCTCAAGTGCGTAGCGTTTGACCAGTTCACCGTAGCCGGCAGGACGAATGGTCTTCTGTGATTCGGTTGTCATGGCGCACCAGTCCTTCTGAATCGCTTACGACCACAAGAATACGTTTATATATGAGCACATGACAAGGAAAACGTTTACGTGCGAGCGTAATTGATGGATAACGTTCAGATGTTGATGCCTGAGGTCTATGAAGTCCACCTCCTGCCGCCGGAGCTCGACTGGAAAGGCCCCGACGGCCTCGGCACCATCCGATTCGAGCAACGGCCCACCGACGACCCCCTGCACCTGACCCTCATGCAGGAAGTCAACCTGAACCCAGCCGTCATCCGACCCGAAGCCTACCCCGTCCTCCTCGACCTCCACCAACAGCTCCAGCACCCGTCCGTTCGGACGATACTGGTGGAGCTGGAGTAAGCCAAGGCATTCCTTTGCTCCAAAGGATTGATTGCTCAGTGTAAACACATAGGCGGCGAACTGCGTTGCACTCTCACAGGAGGATGCACACTCTCGCGCTATCATTTAGGTCGACGGATGCGCAGCTTAGTGTCTGTGGCCACCACAAGACACGCTGACCAGGCATCGACACGTTCGGTCTGAAAAAGACCCAAGATTCGTGCCGTCAAGGCGTGAAGGCCGGGATCACGCAACCTTACCAGAAGAATACCGTGATGGTTACCGGGAACGAAACGTCGGATATCGGAGAAGTCAAGATCCTGAGTGATCAGGAATCGGCCCGCTTCACTCGCGTATCGCCACACATCGTCATCATCATGCCCCGCTATGCCCTCTGAGATAACGGTATCGACATCATGGCCGAGATCTTCGATGGCCTCCTGGAGAGAAGCGGGAATATTCTCATCCAGTTTGATCTTCATGCGAAGGCCGGTAGTGCCGGAACCGGAATATCTTCTTCTGTAGTCCGAGCCGCAAAGGCAATGACGGCACGAACAGCTTCTTCGGTGAGAGTGGGGAAATCCACCAGGATGTCTGCGACGGTACACCCTTCAGCCAGGCTGGCTAGAACTGTGCGCAGGGATACACGCGTCCCCGCGATAACGGGTTCGCCCCCACATAGCGATGGATTTCGCACAATAAACTTCGCGTAGTTCATGAGAATAGTTTCAATGACGAGTACCTCCCCCGTCAAGCCGATTCGAGGCGACTTGCGGCTTCACAACGGCCCACCACATCGCACTCGTGCAGGATGTCGACCTCAACCCAGCCGTCATCCGCCCCGAAGCCTGTCCCGTCCTCCTCAACCTCCACCAACAGCTCCAGCACCCGTCCGTTCGGACCATCCTGGTGGAGCTGGAGTGACGGCAGATGTTCTTCCAAAGGACGGGTGGGGCACTGCCGACAGTGGGCAGCTCGGGGGGCTGAGGAGGCGGGGCGGGAGAGGAGACGATGCTCCCGGTGTAGGGCGGCACTGCGCGCGGCTTACGTAAGGCTTACGTAAGACCCCGAACTCCACGCAAGCTATGCCGGGCACGTCGCACCTGTAGGGATGCTGGAGGTCTGAGGTCAAGACTCGATCACTCCGGCGCACCGAAGTGCGCCATTGCTTGCGTGTGAGCACGACGTTGGCAGAAAAGTGATTGGCGAGACGTACACAATTCGAGATACTGTACGTCATGAATACAAAACTGACATTAAGAATTGACATGTTTGTGCATCAGGCGAAGGCGCACGCCGCACGCCGCGGCAAGTCGGTTTCACAGATGTTTAGCGAATTTGTGGCGGCCCTGGCCTCGAGCAGACCTAAGCCTGCTCTTCCCCCGGTACAGGCTCCCTGGTGGGGATCATGAAGGGCCACCGGGTGTCAGAGAAGGACTACAAGAAACATCTTGGGAAGAAGTACTCTTGAGAGTTCTGGTTGACACCAACATCATTCTCGATGTGCTCCTTGACCGGAAGCCCTTCGTCGAGCACGCAACTCGGATCTTTGCGCTTGTCGAGAAATCCTGTCTTCTTCCTTGAACCCCAAGCTGGCGGAGTTGATGCAGTAGCGCTGGCCGGTGGGTTGGGGGCCGTCTTCGAAGACGTGGCCGAGGTGGCCGCCGCAGTTGGAGCAGAGCACTTCGGTGCGCCGCATGCCGACGCTGCTGTCGACACGCTCAGCTATGTTGGACGCATGTGAGGTCTGGTAGAAACTCGGCCAGCCGCAACCGGACTCATACTTCTCACCGGACGCGAATAGTTCTGCCCCGCAACCGGCGCAGGTGTACGTGCCCGCCTGCTTGTTGTGCAGGAGCGCCCCGGTTCCGGCCCGTTCGGTGCCTGCCTTACGCAACACCCGATACTGCATAGGCGTCAGTTGCGCTTTCCATTCGGCGTCAGTCTTCTCAACATTCGTACCCATGGTCTTCTCCGCATTCTCAACCACCGTTTGCCGACATGACACCAACATGGCCAATGAACAGATAGTGACGGCCGTCTTCATTTGTGCCTCCCGTCCCACTCTCCCACGTTCGCATCGTCTCACCTTCTCACTCACTCCCCACATCCCTCGCAAACTTCGGATTGTTGCCGGCAATGACGATGGTGACTTCGCCTTTGACTTTGCCCTCGGCGAACTGTTCAGCCAGGTCGGACAGGAAGCCACGCGAAACCCGTTCGAACTTTTTGGTCAGTTCGATACAGACCGCGGCCTCGCGATCGCCCAGCACGTCATGCGCCGCAGCGAGACACTTGCCGACACGGAATGGCGACTCAAACAAAACGAGCGTATGGGGCAAGTCCCGCTCGGTCTCGAAGAAGCGCTTCAGGGCGCCAGCCTTGCGCGGCGGAAAGCCTTTAAAGGTATAGCTGGAGGTGGAAAGCCCTGACACCACGAGGGCCACCGGCACGGACGAGGCGCCGGGAATCACCTGCAGCTCGAGGTCGCGCTCCACGGCGAGCCGGACGAGGCGGTATCCGGGATCGCTGATTCCGGGCATGCCGCCATCCGAACAGAGCGCAACGGTGTGGCCGTCCTCCAAGGCGCGCACGAGTCGTTGACCGGCCCGCTTCTCGTTCCCTTCGCGGTAGGAGATGAGTTCGGAGGGGCGGGGAATATCAAAATGCTGTAGCAGAATACGCGTCCGGCGCGTGTCTTCACAGGCAATCACGTCGGCCGCCGTGAGTGCTTCGACACCACGTCGGCTCATGTCATCCAGGTTGCCGATCGGTGTAGCTACAACATAGAGCATACTCAGTTTCCTTCCCTGGGGAAGTGGACGTTATGGGTAAGCTGATTCCGGCATCATGGCGACTTGCGCTGTACGGCATCACGTAGCGTGTCAACCGTTGTGCTGAAGCGGTCCACATTGCGTTCATCCAAGTCCATCAGTTCGCTATGCGCTTCCAGCAACGTCTCGGGCATGGGAACGGACTTCTCGATGAGGGGAATATCCTCCAGGTAGAACGGTACGGTGTCTACGCAGGGACGAATATCGAACGCGGTCTCAAACCCCATGTTTTCAAGCAGAATGTTGATATCTTCACTCGTCGACAGAAGCGTCGGCTTGCGGTGGTGGTGTGCAATGAAACGACGTGCGATCTTGGCCAGCAGTCCCAAGATCGTGCTGTCGATATGCTCGGTCTTGCGCATATCGATGATGATGTCGGAGAGCGTCTGGTTGATCGACTCCTCAATGAACGCATCGAAGCGGCGACTCATGGTGAATGTAACGCGCCCGGTCAGCCTGATATGGCAGACCCCATCTTCAGTCGCTGTCTGTATATTGAATTCGCTCACAACATCCTAAGAATAGACGGTTCGAGGTTTAAGGTTCAAGGTTCAAGGTTCCTGGGTCTTATATCCGCTGAACAGTGAGGATCGATACATCATCCGGCGGCATCCTGATATCGGCCAAGGTCAGGCGTTTCCCCATACGCCCGATATCGCCGTCGCTCCGCTCCACCACGGTTTCAAGATGTTGCTGCTTCTCCATTAAGGTGGCTTGGTCGAGCAGCTCCAGCACTCCGTCGGAAAAGAAAACGAAGACAAATGCCTGCGGCAGATCCAGGTCCGCATTCTCATACGTTGAAAACGGGAACATGCCCAATGGCGTCCCCTTGATCTGCATGCCTGCGGCTGCACCGCCACTCAACAGGATTGGGTAGGGGAACTGACCGCCGTTGGCATAAGTCAACCGATTCGTATCCGTGTCGATAATACCGTAGAAAAGCGTGAGGTGTTTCCCTATATCCTGCCCAAGCAGTTCCGTGTTCAGCCGGGTTAGAAGCATACCGGGATTCAGCACCACTCGGTCTTCGTTGTTCGTGAAGCGCTCCCGGGCATAGGACATGAAGCTTTTTAGCAGCACAGTGATGAACGACGAAGAGACGCCATGACCCGACACATCAGCGATATAGAACCCCACATGTTGCTCATCGATCCGGAAGTAGTCGACAAAGTCGCCGCTCATATAGAACGAAGGCGCGAGAAGGCGCGAGAAAACCAGCGGACCGATCTGCTCTATGGCCGGAGGCAGCAGGCTGGTCTGGATCGATTTCCCGGCCTCCTCATCGTCACGAAGCTGCTGGAGCGACTCCTCGAGGCGGCGGTTTGTTGCGATCAGTGTGTGGGTACGACTCTGAATCTTGTTCTCGAGATCCTCGTTGAGGGCACGAATCGAGTCAACCGCGTGACGGCGCTCCGTGATTTCCACCATGATCCAGATTAAGCCTTCCGGTTCCTTCTTGTCCTTCATGCCTGCTACCGTGGATATGGAAATATCCCCCCAGTAGATGCTTCCGTCAGGCCATTGATATCGTTTCTCGGAGCGAAACGTGTTGCCGTTGCCCGAGAGAATTCGATCGACCATGCGTTGTAGCGTGGACTGATCGTTCGGATGAAAATAGTCGAGCATGGACTGACCCACGAGCTCGTCAGAAGACCGGCCGAACATCTGGCACATTCCGGGATTGGCTCGCTTGATGGTGCCCTCGCAGTCTGTCATGGCCAGTCCGACCGCCGTGTTCCGGAAGAAGGCACGAAACCGGGTCTCCAGCTCGGCCAGGAGAGCGCGGGTCTCAGAGATTTCCGCGATCTCGGTGGACAGGCGCGTCGCCATCAGGATGACCATGCCCATGTAGGAGTATTCCAGCAGGTAGATGGACTGGATGATGCCAACCGCAACAGCGGTGTCATGCACGACCCCAAAAAAGAAACAGACCAGCGCCACCACCAAGGGAAGGGCGCGCACGTGGCTCACGCGCCGGTAGAAGCGCAGCCCCACGATCAGCATGTAGATAAAGGCTAGAATGCTCAGCAGATGGAAGCAGACCCCTATCAGCGAGAACTCGACCTCCCGGTAACTCACCGCACTTCCCAGGAAACGGAACGCCCGCAAGACCGGCCAGTCGACATGAAAGATAAGCGTGTCGGGCGCGAAAGCCATCGTGACGGCCATGACCGTGAAAAAGCCCGTGCTGGCCCAACGAAAGCGGCGCGACACAGCGCCAGTGTAGTCGGAACAGAACCAGACAAACGTCATGCCGACAAAGGCGAGCGACACCATCTGCACGCGCTGCCACATCATGCCGTCCTCGACCGCCGTGGCGCTGTACAGCCCCGCACAGAAGATATCGTACATCCCCATCGCTAAACAGCTCAGGGCAAATGTGAGGTCGGTTCGCTTACGCCGGCGACGGGAGGAGAGCAGTAGATGGTAGACCCCCGTGTACAGCGTAATGCTGGCAAGGACAACAGCCGGAACTGACTGGGACGCGATCATGGGGGTTATACTTTCACTGCTCAGGGCAATCAACCACGTTTCGCTATGACAAGCAACCCGGAAGTCAGAGGTCAGGGTTGGGTGAGAGGTTGATTGATGCGTGATGGTGGGGTATAAGACCGAACCATGAAAAACACTTTGGTTGTCTTGGCGGCGGGAATGGGAAGTCGGTATGGCGGGCTGAAGCAGATGGACCCGGTGGGACCCTCCGGCGAGTTTATTTTGGACTATTCAGTGTACGATGCCATACAGGCTGGGTTCGAGCGTGTCGTGTTTGTCGTTCGACGTGATATCGAAGAAACATTCCGCGAGGTGCTGGGTAACCGTATCGGCAACCACATCGAAACCGCTTATGTCTGCCAGGAGCTAACCGCCTGCCTCGACGGTTATCCGCTGCCGCCCGAGCGGAAGAAGCCCTGGGGCACCGCGCACGCCACGCTGGTCTGCCGCGAGGCCGTGGATGCACCGTTTGCCGTGATCAACGCCGACGACTTTTATGGGCGTGAAACGTTCGCCGTGCTGGGCGACTTTCTTCGCGCAACGGCCGATGATTCCTCCCGCTATGCTATGGCCGGCTTTGCCCTGCGCAATACCGTGACGGCCCACGGATCCGTAGCGCGCGGCGTTTGTGAGGTACGCGACGGACAGCTCGCCGGTGTGGTCGAACATACCGCCATCAGCGCCGACGGAGACCAGTTCCGCTCCGAGCACCAGGACGATCTCTTTCCTGGCGATGCCATCGTGTCGATGAATACGTGGGCGCTCAAGCCCTCCGTCTTCTCCGCGCTGGAATCCCAGTTTGCCGACTTTCTGGCCGCCTCCGGCGGCGAGTCGAAGGCCGAGTTCTTTCTGCCCTCTGTGGTCGATACGATGATCAAACGCGGCGAGGCGACCGTGGATGTTCTCCCCACTTCCTGCACCTGGTTTGGCACCACATACGCCGAAGACAAGGCGCGCGTCGTGGGAGAGATCGCCCGCCTTGTTGATGAAAATAGGTACCCTCGCAGCCTCTGGATATAATCCAGTGCAAAAAAAGCCTGCTATTGCAGGACATTCTGGTTGCATTAACTCAAACGTTTGGCTTACTTTGCCCGAAGTGCCAAGGGGCACGGGTTATAAACTAACACCAAACCAGAGGACTAACGTTATGGCAAAAGCCCTGACCAAGACCCAGATCATCGCAAAACTCGCCGACCAGAACGAACTGACCAAGAAGCAGGCCAAGGCGTTCCTGGAAAGCCTCGCCACATTGGCCTACAAGAGCGCCAAGGACGGATTCACGATTCCCGGTATCGGCAAGCTCGTCAAGGTGCGCCGCAAAGCCCGCATGGGTCGCAACCCGGCCACGGGTGAGAGCATCAAGATTCCGGCGAAGACGGTTCTGAAATTCCGCATTGCCAAGGCGGCCAAGGATGCCGTGCTCCCCGCCAAGAAATAGGCGGATCGAGAAAACAAAGAGACGACCGCAGGATGTATGTCCTGCGGTCGTTTTCTTTTGACTGGGGGTTGCCCTGCACGGGCAGGATGATAAGATAGCGCGCATGAAATCAAAAGTAGCCATCTTACGTACCTCGCCAGCCACGGTCCTTGAAGATACGCACCGCCTGATGAACCTGGCGGATTACCAGGAGGCGTTACCCAAAGAGAAGGATACGGCCCTCAAGATCAATATCAGCTGGCATTTCTTCATGCCGGCCTCATCGACCACGCCTTGGCAGCTTGATGGTGTCATTCGGGCCATGAAGCGCGACGGCTATGATTCCAGCCTGATTCACGGCTGCCACAATCGCACCGTCGTCATTGATTCGCATTTTGGCGAGGAGCAGAACAAGCAGATCAATGTCATCCGCAACCACGGCCTGCGCAATATCCACCTCTACGAGGGCGAAGAGTGGATTAACGTCCGCGAGGCCGTGGGGGACCTGGCTGACAAGTTCCTCTGTCTGAATGATGTCTATAAAGATGGCTTCATGATCCCAAAGAAGTTCATCGGCTCCAACATCATTCACCTGCCCACGGTCAAAACGCATGTCTTCACCACGACCACCGGCGCCATGAAGAATGCATTTGGCGGACTGCTCAACGAACACCGCCACTGGACGCATCCGGTCATCCACGAAACGCTCGTAGACCTACTGATGATTCAGAAGAAAATTCACAGCGGTCTCTTTGCTGTGATGGATGGAACGTTTGCCGGGGATGGTCCCGGTCCACGCTGCATGGTGCCACACGTGAAGAATGTGCTGCTGGCCTCATCCGACCAGGTGGCGATTGATGCTGTCGCCGCCAAGCTGATGGGTTTTGATCCACTCAAGGATATCAAATTTATCCGGTTGGCCCACGAGCTGGGCCTCGGGTGCGGCGATGTGCGCGATATCGAAATCGTGGGCGATGCCGATGCCCTCAAGGAAGACTGGAAGTTCGTGGGACCCTACAAGAAGATGACCTTTGCCAGCCAGATGCAGCACAGCATCTACTGGGGCCCGCTCAAGAAACCGGTCGAGTGGACGCTCAAGACCATCCTGGCCCCGTGGGCCTACATGGCCAGCGTACTCTATCACGACACCTACTGGTATCCGACCCACCAGAAACTGGTTCATGAAATCCTGCATAGCGATTGGGGCCGTCTCTTCCACAACTGGGAACAACTCGAGATTGTGGCAGACGATCTGGCACGCGCAGGTTGGGATGACGTGGGCGCTGACCCGATGGAATTGAAACCTGAAACGCTGAAACTCATGCGCAAATCGATGAGCCTATTGGGCACCTGCATGCGTGAAGCACCCGAGTTCGCGGCCAAGAAACGCAGGAAAGAAACCTGAGCGGCTGCTAGATCCCGAAGAAATCCCAGATCTTACTGAGCAGCGCTTTCTCGGAAGGCTGTTCGGTGTGCTTGCTTTCGGCATCGACGGACTTCTGCAGCTTGGCGAGTTCGTCGGCGCGCTGCTTGAGCGCCTTGGCAAAGTCCTCGGCCAGGCTCTTCTTCTCTTCCAGCAGCTCTTGCAGGACGATCTGTGAAAGCTCCAGCACCCGGCAGTCGTTGACGGCCACCACGGTTGCACTACGCGGTTCACCGGTCAGCAGACACATCTCGCCGAAGTAATCGCCCCTCTTGAGCTGGGCGACCTGCGCCGACCGCGTGTCCGGGCCAAGGTGAACCGTCGTGCTTCCCTCGAGAATGATGTAGAATGTGTTGCCGGTGTCGCCCTTGCGCACCAGGGCTTCCCCGGCACCATAAATCTTCTCCTCCATCCGCTCGGAAACCTGGTCGCGTTCTTCCTTCGACAGGTGATTGAAGATCGGAATCTCGCCAAGCAGCTCCTTGCCGGCTTCGACCGACGCGGCGCGTTCGCGATCGGCCTTGGCCTCCACGTCGTTCATCGGACGAACGTCGCGAATCGGGAACGGGATCACGATGTCCTCGCGCTTGAAGTCGTACCAGACGCGATCCATCATGTCGCTCTGGATCTGCTCCAGCTTGGAGAAGTCGCGAATGAAGAACTTCACGGTGTAATCGATCGAAAAATCGCCATAGTTGTGCAGCCAGACCAACGGCGCCGGATCCGCCAGGATCTCCGGAACCGCCTTGCACGCGCGCATAATGGAGGCGCGCACCTTGTTGGGCGGGACACCGTAGTTCACCCCGATCTCCTGCGTGAAACCATGGCTCTGGGTGGGACGCGAGTAGTTGACGATGTACTCGCGCGCAATGGTGGAGTTCGGGATGATGATGTAGTCGAGCATTTTGGTCTGCAGCCGGGTCGCCCGCCAGGTCATATCTGTTACGCGACCCACAAAGTCGCCCACGCGCACCCAATCGCCGATCGAGAACGGCCGTTCGCCGGTCAGCGCGAGTCCGGCGATCAGGTTGCCCAGCGTATCCTGCGACGCATTACCCAGGATATACCCGAGCACGATCGTGGAGAAGGCCAGAAACCTGAAGTCCACGCCGGGATACATGTGTTTGACGATCAGGTAGAACGCCAGAGACAGCAGCACCCAGCGGAAGGTCGCGCGCAATACGACCGGGACGGGCAGCCCGCCGCGCCGATGCCGGATCAAGGCGTCGAACAACAGGATGTCGAGCAAGCGGACACCAATGTACGCGAAGGTGCAAAACAGGGCCGCGTAGATGGCCCGTGCGTACCCCTGCTCAATGTGGGGACGCATGAAGAATGAGACCGATGAGACCAGAAAGAGAACGTTGAGGGACCCGCGAAACCGAGCCACAGCCTTTATCTGCTTGAGCAGAAACAGTGCTCCGCTGAGGACGCCGAACGCCACCACGGTCAGAATCGTATCCATTAGCAGGTCGTTCATGCGCTTCCCATGCTATCCGCTACAAACGATATCCAATCGACAAGGAAGCCGCGATTACTGAATTTTTGATTCCCGCACTGTCGGGATACGACATCTCTTGACCACCAGCTACAGACTGATACAGATCGCCTCTGATCGTGGGAATCTCTTGCGCGTCGATGGCGCCCGAGATGAAAAGCGATTTCGTGAGATTGACACTGAGATCGAGTCCTGCCGCAAAGTAGTCCCCGCCTGAAAATTCCTCCCGATAACTGCGGTTGCCGGAATAATGATAATCATGGTCTACGGCCATGACGAACGGACTGTAGAGGAAATAGACCGAAGTACGAGCCCTGGACCACTCTGCCGCCACTTGGATACCCCCATAGGGAATGTGGAAGGTCTGGTCGTAGTCAATGCCGACATCAGCACCGAAGGTGCCCCTTTGATCACGAAACCCGGTGGGGCTGGAGGGATCACTGGAGTAGATATAGGTTCCACCATAATCACTCCACTCCCAGTAGTTACGCTTGTAGCCTATCAATGAGCTGATCACGAACGGCCCAAATTGAGGCAGATCCCACGCAGTATTGATGTCAAAGCTATAGGCGAGATCGATATCCACGCCGCTCTCGGAGTAGTCCGTCCAGGCACTGGTTGTGGGTCTGCCCAACCAATCGTAGTCCTCCATGCTGCCTGTGCCTTCCGTGACATTCATCCACATGCCGACATTCAGGCGGTCTCCTAGAACAATGTGTGACAGGGTGCGGACAAAGGAGTTGTCGATCCTGCCGAGAGCTTCACTATAGTCGACTGATAGCGACCCACCGGCCATGACGAGCGATTCTATGTCCCATATGAGTTCTGATAGTTTCAGATCCGAACCGGATTCCATATAGACAATCTCGTGCGCCTCTCCCTCGACACCAAGAATAGAGCCCTCTATGGCAAATGATACGCTGCCGAATCGATCCAGCGGCAATTCAGCGCTCTGGTTCGCGTGCAGGGCGAAAACCGGTCCGGCTAATAATGCCAGCGCAGACATGAGCCCGAACTGGAGGAAACGTAGTGAGTAGCGAGACATATCGCCTCCTTAGTTTTGCGGTTGATTCACTCTGTGCCCATTACAGACGTTTTGCAAGTCGATTTCCAATCCCCTGTCACTGCACCGTGAGGCGATAGAACCGCTGCGAGACATGTTCAACACTGACTGTGTGTGTCATGGTCCCGACAACACCTGGTATATTCGATGCGCCCCCGACCGGTACCCACGTTTCTGCCACATCAACCAGTGAGGTGCGCTCCTGCAGGCTGTAGAGACGATTAGGAAACCCGGACCACTCGAACACCACACCCGTTCCTGACGCCGAAAGGCCACCGCTTGATGCGCCAAGGAATACGAGGTCGGCCGCAGCCTGCACCGAGAGATCGACCACCACACGGTTGGTGGCGTGCTCCGGATCGTCCGTGGCGATTCGCACCATGCCCGGCAGGTTGCCGGTGGGAATACCGGCGCTGTCGAGCCGGACGGTCATCATGCTGCTTTCACCGGCGGCCATACTCCCACTGTCTGGTTGCATGCCGAGCCATCCAACAGTCGGGGAGGGGAAAACGACGGCCATATCGTCGATATACCACCCTTCTTCAGCAACCGCCCTGTCTGACCCGAACCGGAAGCGCAGGTGGACGATCTGACCGGCATAGGCCGACAGGTCGAATGCCGCGTCCACCCAGCCATCGCCATCGCCGCCAAAGCAGGGCGTGTCATAAGGGAAGGGCGACTGGTCATTCGGGGTGATCCGATGCGGATACCCGCCTACCGGTGCGATCTGAACAAAGCTTGAACCGTCATTTGTGGAGAGTTCGACAATCCCGCCATCCCAGTAGTGGTCGTCGTTTCGACCCTCGTCGTATTCGATATCGGCCCAGTACTGGAACGATAGGACCGCCCCACTCACGGGCAAGACCAGCGGCAGTTCAAGCGACGCATTGACCTGATTGATGTATTTGTTCTGATTTGGGTCGCCACACCACCACGCGCAACTCCCGGAATAGGCGCGGTTCGTGGAAATATGCCATATATCATTGGCCCCGCCGTGAATCACGCCGTTCGGTCCCGTCTCCGCTCCATCCATCCATCCGGCCTCGGCGCTCCAGGTAAGTCCTGTGTTTCCGTTGTTGGAGAGCGTGACCACGACATTGGACATCGTATCCGGTTGCATCAACGTATCAATGTTCGAAGGTGCATAGGCGAATATCGGATAGACCACGCCAAACGAATGAACGGTTGTCTGATTCGTGTAACCGGCCGAATCCTCTGCCTCAAGCCAGTATTCGAACTGTTCACTCACAATCCCCGGTGCGGGAATGGTGGCTTGGTACAGGCTTCCCGTACCGGCCGTCATGGCCACTTGATTCCATCCTCCCGGAACCTTGCGCCAATGCAGCGTGGCACCTCCCACACTGAAGTTATCCGTCACGATCGCCAGCACGGGCCATGGGGCTGGACGGCCTTGTGGGTCTGCCAACGGCCCGTGGCTGATAACAGGTGGGACGGGGTACGAATTCGGGTCCTGTGGGTCGGTTCGGTCGGCCAATTCCAACTCGTTGCGGAACCCATCGCCATCGGGATCATCTGTCGGCGTTGGAGTCAACCCGCCGAAGAAATGCCGCTCCCACCAATCGGGCAACCCATCGCCATCGCTGTCCTCGGCGTCCGGCAGATAAATCGCGATCGCCTGCCGCGCGGTGCTCATCACGACGGTCGCGGCAGGATTCGCCGCCACGTTGATTCCGTCCGGCCAACGCTGTCCGTCAACCTGCCATTCCACGAATCGATACTCGGAGGTGCTGATCGCGACCGGGTCCGGTGCCAACACCGTTTCACCCGCCATATCCGCTTCCCACCAGGTCACGGTGTCCACCACGCCGGTCGGTGAAGACGATTGCGTCAAGCTGTATTGAGACTCCCACCACCAGCTGAAGGCCGTATTTTTCTCAAGAACAAACGCCACACTGTTCGTATCACCGCGTGAAGGCGCACTGCCCAGCGCGGCCCACCCGACGCATTCGTAGCGATGCTCCGGGGTCTCCTCGGCCAATCGGTCCGCCTCTGCCTCCACCGTGATGCCGCGCGGCAACTCGTGAATGCCGTAGTTGGGATCCACCGCGCCAATTCCACTCGGCCTACTGGCGATCCAGAGCATGACCGATTCGACCACTTCAAAGTGGTGCGGCAGTGACGGGGCGGTGACAGGATGCGTCCTGCTCACACCGCCGACGGTCTGCGCTTCAACATAGTAGTAGACGTGCCCGCCCAGCGGCTGAGCAGGTAGGGTCGCGCGGTACAGATCATTCGTAATTCGCACCATCGGTGTCTCCGCATACGAATAGATCGGCCCACCCGTGTTCCAGCGCAGTTTAACAGAACCGGGAACCAGAAGGGCAAAGGGGTCTATCGTGGCTTCGATCACGTAGTCGGTCACGGCATTGGTCGTATTCACGAGCGGTTCATGATCGATGACCGGATCGATGGTGTACATGGCCGCCGCCACATCGAGCCGTCCTCCGCTCACCATTCTACCCAACAAATAGGCGTTGGTTGCTACACTGGTCATGATGTAGCTGCGTACCTGCTCCCAGGACGCGCCGGGATACGCTTCCCATATCAGGGCGCAGGCTCCCGCCACGTGGGGCGAGGCCATTGAGGTGCCGTTCTTGGTGCCGTATCCGCCGGGCACTGTGCTTAATATGCTGGTACCGGGAGCAGCGAGATCCACAGACGTTTCCCCATAATGAGAAAAATAGGCTAACTGATCGGAACTGGTAGAAGCTGCCACGGAGATAATGTTGCTCGAGTCATACGTGGCGGGGTAAAACGGCGTCACATCGTTGTTCAAGGAGTAGTTGCCGGCCGCGGCCACAAAAAGCATGCCGACATCGCCCGTGTCTTCGATGGCATGCTTCAACAGGGATGAGTATCCGCCGCCGCCCCAGCTATTGTTAGTCAGTCGAATGGGCACGCCGCGCTCCCGCATGGTACGGGCATACTCGAGGGCATCGATCGCGTCACTCGTCGCGCCGCTGCCCGAGTCGGCGAACATCTTGAGGATCATCAGCCGGGTGTTCCAGGAGACCCCTACCACACCCACACCGTTGCTGCCGACCGCTGCAATGGTGCCGACCACGTGCGTTCCGTGGCTGGAGGGCCCAAGGACGTCGGCATCGTCGTTGGCGAAGTCCCACCCATACACGTCATCGATGTACCCGTTGGCATCATCATCAACCCCGTTCGTCGGGTTCTCCCAGGGATTAACCCAGAGGTTCGTCGTAAGATCCTCGTGACCGTAGTCAGCCCCCGAATCGATCACACCCACCACCACCGATCCCTGCCCCGTCTCGATATCCCATGCCTTGGGACAGCCTATCTTCTCCATGCCCCACAGTTCACCGTACCGCATATCGTCCGGAGTTGTGTCCACCATCTCCACCAGGTAGTCCGGCTCCGCGACCTCGGTCACCCACGGCGATGCCCGGTAGTCTTTGACCCGCTGTGGCACGGTCGCCAGGTCAAACGCCGCAAAGGCAACCAGGTAATGGCCCTCGCGTTTCAGCCGACGCCGGATCGTGGCACCAAACTCCCGGTTCAGCGCCTCCAACTCCGCTTCCGTGGCCTCGGGATGCAGCCGCACCAGGATATGGTCCGCCACCATCGCCACCCGCCACACCGTAACCGCTTCATCGCGCGCCTTATCGAAACGTCGCGTCTCCTCGACACGAACAAACGGGTATTTGCCCTCCGTTTCCAGAAGCCGGGTGCGCATGGAGACACCATCAGCATCGGGAGCGCTCTCCCGCTGGGATATGACCCGCGCGCCGTCGTAGGGTGACGGAGGAAGCGGTGGCGACAGGGGCGGCCCGGATACAGCGGCCGGGTCTGGCGGCAGATCACCCGTTGCCGGCAATTTAGAGGAGACTTCTGTGTCGCGTGAGCGTCCGGTCTTCTCTTGCTCGGAGTCGGGCACAGAAGTGACGAGTAGGAGCGCTGCCACAGCAGCCGCAATCCCAACCCTGATCCAAGCTGTCCGACGATCGATCACACCCTATTGTCTCAGAAAAGCAGAACGGGCAACAGGTGAGAATTGTAAGGATTTTGTACTATAGCGAGACTCAAACAGCATGATCGGCGCCGCGGCCAAACGCCCTCGATTGTGTCATCCCGAGCTTGCCAAGGGATCTCATAAACACCCAAGGCACAGGGGATTTCTCGCTTTACTCAAAATGACAATCTCGGCGTGCACGTATCTGTCGTCAGTACACCACCGGGGCAAAAACGGTGTAATCCACCAGCTTCTCGCGACCGTTGAGGAAAGCGAGTTCGACGACGAAGAGGATGGCCGCCACGGTAGCGCCACATTGCTCAACCAGCTTGGCCGAGGCTTGGGCGGTACCGCCGGTTGCCAGCAGATCGTCGACGATCACGACTTTTTCACCCGCTTCAAACGCATCCTGGTGCACAGCCAGTGTGGCGCTCCCGTATTCCAGGTCGTAAGTCTGCTCGAATGTCTTGTAGGGCAGCTTGCCCTGCTTGCGGATCGGTACGATGCCGATGTCCAGCCGCTCAGCCAGGGCTCCGGCAAAAAGAAACCCACGCGCATCGATCGCCGCCAGCTTGGTCGCACCAGCTGCGGTCACCTGCTCCGCCAAGATATCATTCGTGGCCTTGAACAGGGCCGGGTCTTTCAGAATCGGCGTGATGTCCTTGAAGATGATCCCCGGCTTGGGGAAGTCTGGTATGTCGCGGATGGCCTCTCTAATCTGTTCAGCGCTCATGGGTATCCTCTCTGTCTGGGTTGATGATGTATAGAACATAGAGTAAGGTGTCCTCATGAGCAAGGGTCGCATTCTTGTTACCGGGGCGAGTGGGTTTCTGGGCTGGAACCTGTTGCGGGCTCCGTGGGAAGACTGGGAATGGATCGGCTGCTCCAACCGGTATGATCCGGAGCTTCCCGGGCTACGCCTGATACAGACGGACCTGACCGTTCCCGGTGCTGTCGTTGAGCTGCTGGATGCCGCCAAGCCCGACCTCGTGCTCCACACGGCCGCCCTGACCGACCTTAACGCGTGCGAAGCCGATCCCGCCGGCACGCAACAGATCAACACCGACGTGCCCGCCACGCTGGCTCGCCGGTGTGCGGAACGGGGCCTTCGTTTCGTGTTTACCTCATCCGACATGGTGTTCGACGGCATCCGGCCACCCTATGATGAAGATAGCCCGCCATGCCCTATCAACGCCTATGGTCGCCAGAAAGCCGAAGCCGAGGCGCAAGTCCTGGCCGCTCATCCCGGTGCTGCCATCTGCCGCATGCCGCTGATGTTTGGCGCCGCCGGGCCCCACGCCCACAACTTCCTTCCGGAATGGATCGCTAAACTGGCCGCAGGCGAACCGGTTGCCCTCTTCACCGACGAGTTTCGCGCACCGGTGTCCGCCACTGTGGCGCGAGAGGGACTCCGCATCGCCATAGAGTGTCATGTGAGCGGCGTGCTTCACCTCGGTGGCAAGGAGCGCTTGGCGCGTTACGCCTTCGGAGCGTTACTGTGCCAGGTATGGGGCTTTGATCCCGGTCTCCTGCAGCCGGTAACCCGGTCCGCGCTGAACTTCACAGCCGCGCGTCCTGCGGACACGTTCCTGGACTGCCGTCGTGCCTGGGCTCTCGGATACGATGCCCCACCCCTCGAGGAACAGCTCAGGACTTTGAAGGCGGAAGGGCGTATTTCTTGATGGCCTCGAGCGCCTCATCGAGTTGAAACGGCTTGTGGAGCAGTGTGGCCACGTTGCTGAACTGTTTCATTTCAGCTTCGTCGTAATCCTCGAATCCCGCCATCACGATCGTCGGAATATGAATATCCTCTGCCTGCATCAGCAGCAACAGCTCCACGCCGTTGATGCGGGGCATGTTGATGTCGAGGAGCATGCACTTGCAGTCGGAAGACTTGAGAAAATCAAAAGCCTCGGCGCCATCACCCGCCGTCTCCACCCGATAGCCGTGGTGGACCAGCGAACGACTCAACACCTTGCGCAGATCAGGCTCATCATCAACAATCAGAATCATGACTCCATCCTCCAATGCATCCAGTCTAGGTCCGCCACCGTATCCCCGCAAGGCCATATTGTCGTGTTGACATCGCGCGCGCACATGCTATCTTATGCGCCCGTTTCAAGTGTTCCGGCGTAGCTCAATGGTAGAGTAGGTGACTGTTAATCACTTGGTTGCTGGTTCGAGCCCAGCCGCCGGAGCCAATTTTTTCCTTTTTTCTCACCGCCTTCCTCCACCACACACCCACGTTAGAGCTCTTTTCTGGTTTGCATGGCTGCGGGGCGGCGTTAACATCGGGGCGATGCTTCTGATATTGTAGGCGGTCCAGGGAGATGTGCTATGGCGAGGACGAAACGCGAAGCGATGGACGACGAGGCGATCGATGTGGAGTTGATTCCTGACGAGGAGGAAGCGTCGGACGAGACCGACTTGGTCCTTGCGCGCGAGATCTTTCCGGGACAGTTGCCGATTATTCCGCTCAACCATCGGCCACTTTTTCCCAAGATGCAGGTCCCGATGATCGTCGATAACGATCCACTCAAGGACATGCTCGTTGAGACAGCGAAAGCCGACAGCAAGTTCGTCGGCCTGGTCCTGCGCAAGCCCACCGGGAACGGCGACGAAGAAGGGCCGCCCAAAGGGTCCGATCTCTACCGTGTCGGCGTGATCGCCGAAATCCTGGATCTGCAGCAACCCCATCCCAAAGGTCCGATCCAGGTGCTCCTCGGTGCCCTCGAACGCTTTCGAATCACCGATATTGTGCAGGAGACGCCCCACATCGTGGTAACGGTCGACTACCTCTTCGAAACCGAGATGGCGCGTAATGATGAGCTGAAAGCCTTTTCCCTGGCGGTCGTGAAAAGCCTGAAGGAGCTGATTCAGCTCAACCCGCTCCATCGCGAGGAGATGGCGCTGCTGATGGCGCAATCGCCGGTGAACGAACCGGGGCGCCTGGCCGATTTTGCGGCCGCCATGACCAGCTCGGAGCCACAGGAGCTACAGGAAGTGCTGGCCGCAGTCCGTATCCGAACCCGGCTGGGTAAGGTCCTGCTGCTCCTGCAGAAAGAGACCGATATCTCCAAGCTGCAGGTAAAGATCAGTAAGCAGATCGAGGAGAAACTGACCACGCAGCAGCGCCAGTTCTTCCTCCGCGAGCAGCTTAAGGCCATTAAGAAGGAACTCGGCCTCGAAAAAGAAGGCAAAGAGGCCGAGGTCGAACGGTTTGAGAAGCGCATCAAGAAGCTTACACTCAGCGACGAGGCCCAGGAGCGAATTGACGAAGAACTGAACAAGCTCAGGCTGATCGAGCCCGCTTCACCGGAGTTTAATGTATCGCGGAACTACCTGGACTGGCTGACGATTCTGCCATGGGGCGTTTTTACGAAGGACAACTACGATATCGCTAAGGCGAGCCGAATCCTGAGCCGCGACCATTACGGGCTCGAGGATGTGAAAGACCGTATCCTGGAATTCCTGTCCGTGGGGATCTTGAAAGGCAACATCTCCGGATCGATTCTCTGCTTTGTCGGACCGCCGGGCGTTGGCAAGACCTCGATCGGAAAATCCATCGCCCGCAGTATCGGCCGCAACTTCTACCGCTTCTCGGTCGGCGGAATCCAGGACGAGGCCGAGATCAAGGGGCATCGGCGCACCTATATCGGCGCACTGCCCGGCAAGTTTATCCAGGCCATCAAGACCTGCAAGAGCGCTAACCCCGTTATCATGCTCGATGAGATAGATAAAATCGGCCAGAGTTATCGGGGCGATCCTGCATCCGCACTTTTGGAAGTACTTGACCCTGAACAGAATAAAGAGTTTTTGGATCACTACATGGATGTTCGCTTCGATCTATCCAATGTCTTCTTCATCTGTACCGCCAACCAGCTCGACACCATTCCGCGACCGTTGATCGACCGCATGGAGATTATCAAGCTCTCCGGCTATATACTGGAAGAGAAGCTGCAGATCGCGCGGCGCTACCTGCTGCCCAAGCAGCTCAAGGCGCATGGCGTGAACCGCTCGCAACTTGCCATCACGATGCGCGGACTTCGCCGCATCATCGACGGGTATGCCCGTGAACCCGGCGTACGTGGTGTGGAAAACCATATCAAGCGCATCATCCGCAAGTCTGTTAAACGTATCGTTGAGGGTCATACCGAGAAGATCAAGATCGACGCTGCCGACGTTGACCCGCTACTGGGCAAGCCGGTGTTTACGGATGATGACTTCTTCAAGAACCCGACGGTAGGTGTTGTGACCGGCCTGGCGTGGACCAGCATGGGCGGCGACACGCTGGCTATCGAGTCGACGCGCGTTGATACTGGCAAACCCGGCTTCAAGCAGACTGGTCAGCTTGGCGATGTCATGGTGGAGTCCTCTGAGATTGCCTATACCTATGTTCGAGGCTTCCTCTGTGACAACGAGAAAGCCTCGGCCGTCTTACAGCATCAGTTCATCCACCTGCACGTTCCCGCCGGTGCCACCCCCAAGGATGGTCCTTCGGCCGGTGTCACAATGGCTTCGGCGCTGTACTCCCTGGTAATGGGCAAACGGATCAAGAAGGGCTTCGCGATGACCGGCGAGCTGACCTTGACCGGCCGCGTCATGCCCATCGGCGGGATTAAGGAGAAGACGATCGCCGCCAAGCGTGCCGGCATCCGCAACCTGGTCTTCCCGGAAGCCAATCGCAAGGATTTCGAGGAGCTTCCCGCCCATATTAGAAAGGGGCTCAAGACTAACTACGTTTCGACGTTCCCGGAGGTCGTGGAGATTTGCTTCTGAAATGAAAATTGTAGCCGCTAGAAACATGCCGTTTGCCGCCGAAGCGTTTGGGACGCTGGGTGATGTGACCTTGCTGGAGGGTCGGGCTATTACGCCAAATGACGTGCGCGATGCCGCGCTTCTGGTTACACGCTCCACCACGCCCATCACCCCCGAACTACTCAACGGCAGCCGGGTGCGCTTCTATGGGACGGCCACGATCGGCACCGACCATATGGATATTCCCTATCTCGAAGAGCACGGCATTCACTGGTGCTCCGCCGCCGGTTGCAACGCCAACAGCGTCTCTGAATATCTCACCGCAGCCCTGCTTTGTGTCGCACAGACACACGGGATCACACTCGCCGGCAAGACGATGGGGGTCATCGGCGTCGGGAACGTCGGCACGCGCGTGGTCCAGAAGGCCACGGCCCTGGGTATGACGGTACTTCCGAACGACCCGCCGCGTAAGCGCGAGGAAGGCATGGTATCAACACCGCTGCCAGACCTGCTGGCCAACTCTGACATCGTGACCCTTCACACGCCGTTGACGCATACGGGACAGGATGCCACCTATCACCTCGCCAATGATAGTTTCTTCGCGCAGCTTAAACCCGGCTGCATCTTCGTGAACGCCGCACGAGGGCCGATTGTTGATACGGACGCACTGCTGCGCGCCATGAACAGCGGCATCGTGGCGCACGCCATTATCGATACCTGGGAGGGCGAACCCGATTTCCGCGCCGACCTCATGGAGCGCGCGGCCATTGTGTCCCCTCACATTGCCGGCTACTCCTATGAGGGAAAGTACATGGGAACCGTCATGGTTTACCGTGAGGCCTGCCGCTTCCTCGACGTGCCGCCGACGTGGACTCCCATTGCACTGCTGCTGCCACCCGAAGTGCCGAACCTGGCCGCTGATCCGAAACTCCCCCCCGAAGCGACGCTTTGGAACCTGGTCCATGCGGTCTACGATATCGAAGCCGATGATGCCCGGATGCGGGCCGGGCCGGCCGGGAGTGAAGCCGAACGCCGCACCCATTTCGATGCGCTCCGCAAATCTTATCCCATCCGCCGTGAGTTTCGCTTTACGGAAGTCAGCGCAGACGACACACTTCCTTCAGTCAGGAATGCGATCAAAAATTTGGGATTCACCGTGAAGGCTTCGGCCTAGCTTGTAGGGCCGCACCCCGCCTTCGCCAAGGCTTCGGTGGGCAGGCGCGTGCGGCGGGTAAGGCTAACCGTACACGGTGTGGGCCTACACAACAAATGTGACACTAAGATGCGTCGTAAACCGGAGAATCAACCATGGACAAGCTAAACATCCAACTCTGCCCCGAAACAGGCATCTGCTCAATCATCAAGGAAGACGGCAAGAAGGTCGACCTCATGCCCGACGAAGTGGCGCAGCTGCGTGATGCCGACGATGCAGAGCAGGTGAAAAAAGTACTGAGCGACATCGATGGCAGCTTTGCCGGGGCATTGGATGCCGAAGAAAGCGCTCAGATTGTCGCGAATCTAAAATAACCACCGATAACCGCATGAGTATGGAACGCGACGAGCTACGGCGTGAACTGCGCACTTTAAGACCTGGCCAAATCGCTCATGAGCCTGGCCAAACAGGGCGATGCCATAGAACAGACACTCACGCATGAGGACCGATATTGAGAAGGTAATAGGTGTCCCTCCTTCGCCTGATGGGCTACGGAAGGGCAAAGTGGTGTTAGGTGACAAAGGGGAGCGGTTGACCATGAGATTATCGTCTGTTGCGCTTGCGGCGTTCTGTTTCATCACACTCATCGGCTCCTGCCGACTTGAGGCGGCCCAAGCGGCCGTGCCCGGCAAGGAACAGAAGGCCCAGAAACCCAAGCCGGATCCACGCTTCCACGGCATCCCCCTGCCGCACCAGGCGTACCTTAAGACACTCGAAAAAGAACAATCGCGGATGATGACGTCCTGGTTCAAAGCTCGCGACCTGTATGCTGAGACGCACCATCTGGCCTCCGTATTTGGCCTCCGCGTGCGGAAACGCGCACGCGGCAAGGTTCCCGGCATGATGGCCAAGGCGAAGAAGGAGGAAAATAAGTTTCGCAAGGCCTACGACCGGTTCCGTAATCCCATCGAGGAGAAAGAGAGCAAACTCAAGGACCGCGCCATGACGCTCTCTGAGAGGGAGGGCTCGTTGAATGACCCCTTGATTAACAAACGCCTGGATGAGCTGTACGCTGAAGCTTATCTACTTTCAGAGCAGCTTAATGCGCTTACCTCCCTGCAAAAGGTGTTTCAGCATTCCGCCAAGATACCGTCAGCTCTCGAGCACCTCGGCATCAGCGCGCATGACTCTACGGCCACACAGGTGGCGCGGGACAATCCAAAATTGATAGAGGCCCGTTTGGTGATCAAGGACTGCCAGGCTGATCTGGCCGCACTGACAAAACTGAAGGCTGAGATCGAGGCCGATCCGAAGAAGCGGTGGAGTTCTGCGAACAAGGCCCAAGTGAAGAAGGCCCAACTCACGCTTGATAAGGCCGTTGTCACACTTGAACGCGAGGTCGAGAAAGCCAAGAAGCCGTTCCTGCGCGAAGCCGAAAAGCTGAAGAAGAAGGTCGAGATGACCCAGAAAAAGATCGGAGATCTCGAAAAACGCAAGCGCAACACCGTCACGTACTTCCAGCGCCTAAGCGAGTACGATGGCGATATGCAGCGCAACCTGAAGGCCGCCGCTCTCATCGACAAGCTCGCCATCTGGAAGAAGCCGGAAAAAAAGAAAGCGCCTGCCAAGAAGGCCCCAGCGAAGAAGCCCCCAGCAAAGAAGGGCGGGCACTAGAGGAAAGTGAGCAGTAGCCAGTAAGCAGTGAGTAGTATCTTTGACGACACCATTGCCGCGGTTTCGACCGCACCGGGTCCGGCGGGCATCGCCATTGTCCGACTGTCGGGGTCTCAGAGCCTTTCCATCGCCGACGCGCTCGTGGAATGCCGGGGCGATCCCCCTTCCCTGCGCCCCGGTGGCACATTCCTGCATGGCCGCATCGTTAGCAATGGCGATGAGATTGACGAAGCCGTGGTCCTCATCTTCCGCAGCCCCCACAGTTATACCCGTGATGATGTGGTGGAAATCCAGGGCCACGGCGGCCCGGCGGCCGCACAACGCCTCCTCGAGGCCGTGCTGGATGCCGGTGCTCGCCTGGCCGATCCCGGTGAGTTCACCCGCCGCGCGTTTCTCAACGGTCGAATCGACCTGGTACAGGCCGAAGCCGTCGCCGACCTCATTCGCGCGCGCTCCGATCGCGCGGCCGCCGCAGCGCTTGAGCAGCTCGAAGGTCAACTCAGCACACAGATCAACGCTCTCTACGACCACTTAATGGCCGCAGTCGCCGATCTTGAGGCATCGCTCGACTTTGAGGAGGGCGAGCTTCCAGCTTCGGTTCTCGACACTACCTATACCCAACTCGCTACGGCAGAGGAGGAGATCGCGGCGCTTCTTGCGACCTGGGAAGAAGGACACCTCCTTCGTGATGGGGCCCGAGTCGTGATCGCCGGCCAACCCAACGTCGGCAAGTCGACCCTCATGAATCGGCTGCTCGGCAAAGAGCGTTCGATCGTGACCCACCTGCCGGGGACGACACGCGACACGATTGAAGAGACGCTTGTTCTGGGCGGAATCCAGATGCGCCTGACTGACACCGCAGGACTTCGGGAACCGTCGTGTCTCATTGAGCAGCAAGGCGTTACACGTGCTACTGATAGTATTAAGCAGGCCGATCTCGTTTTGTACCTGGTTGATGCCTCGAAGCCACTGACAGACGCAGACCTGAGTCAGCTCGACCAGTTGCTACCGACGCGAACCGTGGTTGTACAGAACAAGACCGATCTGGTGTCCCACACACCAAGCGTCCCGGACGACCGGTTTGATACCGTCGCTTGCTGCGCGGCAGAGGACACCGAGGTCGAAGCCGTGCGTAAAGCACTTCGTGTTCGACTGAGTCAGACCGACACCCCAGCCCACGCCGTCATCTCCGAGCGTCATCGCGCCTTGCTGAGCGCAGCACGTAAACTGATCGACGATGCCCGCAAGCTCGCGCACCAAGACCAAGCGCTCT
>JAOZSS010000001.1:39249-68025 GCA_029939545.1 Kiritimatiellia bacterium
CTCCTGGTCCCCGCCGCCGACATGCTCCGTGCCGCCCTTGCTATGCTGGGAACCATCACCGGTCGCACCTACACAACGGAGCTTCTTGATGCCATCTTTAGTCGATTCTGTATTGGAAAGTGATTGGGACAAAAGTAACCGCGGAATACATAGCGCGGCATAGCCGCAACCAAGAGAGATAAGCGAACCACTGAAGGCTCGGATACAGGGAGAGAGGGAATTTCTCGCGCAAAGGCGCAAAGACTCTTCGTCTGTGGGCGAGAAACAAACGTGTAGGGAAAACACGGTTTTGAAGGATTGTAGTACGGAAGGCACGGAAACGGGAGAACTGATTCTAGAGGATGAGACATTTAAGGTCAGAGGGGCGGTCTTTGAAGTGTACAAGGAGATGGGGTGCGGTTTCATAGAGGCCGTCTATCAAGAATGTCTCAAGAAAGAACGGAGATTGTGTGGGATTCCTTTTGAAGCACAGAAACCGTTGGCGCTGTACTACAAAGAAAAGATGCTGGAGCAGGTCTATATCCCCGACTTCGTCTGCTATGATAAGATCGTTGTTGACTTGAAGGCCGTAAAGGTCATTGCTCCCGAACACCGCGCACAAGTGATTAACTACCTAAAAGCGTCGAGCATGCGTGTTGGTCTGCTCGTGAATTTCGGCGCACACCCGAATGCCACGATTGATCGACTCGTACTCTAATCCCTTTCCGTGCCCCGTGCTTTCCGTGGTCAAAAAAAGATGAACTACGACATCATAATAGTTGGAGCCGGCCACGCCGGGTGTGAGGCCGCGCTGGCTGCTGCGCGGATGGGCGTGCAAACCGCCCTGGTCACCATGCGCCCCGATAAAACCGCCAATATGCCGTGCAATCCCTCCATTGGTGGGATCGCAAAGTCCCATCTCGTGTTCGAAGTCGACGCCCTCGGCGGTGAGATCGGTCGCAATACAGATCTGACCGGAATTCAGTTCCGCGTTCTCAACACGCGCAAGGGACCGGCGGTACAGGCGAATCGGGCGCAATGCGACAAAAAAGCCTACAACTACCGCATGTCTAGCGTTCTACAGCACACCGAAAATCTGGATCTTATTGAGGGCAATGTAACAGGTCTAACGGTCCAGGAGGATTCGATATCTGGTGTAATGCTTGAGGATGGTGCCCAGATCGTTACCCAAGCCGTCGTCATATGCGCCGGAACATCCTTGCGAGGGACCATTCATATTGGCGATGAAACCACACCAGGCGGTGGTGCCGACCTCCCGGCATCGAATGCTCTTAGTCTGAATCTCCAGTCACTTGGATTCCGAACCGCCCGCCTGAAGACCGGAACACCTCCACGACTTCACAAAAACAGCATTGATTACGACCGTTTGGCCCTTCAGCCAGGAGTTGAACCGCCTCCTTTCTTCTCATGGACCGTGAAGCGCCTTGATCGAATGTTCCACGTGGAACATATCCCTTCAGTTGATGAGATCCTCCGAATGTTCCACGTGGAACATTGCTTTTTGAATCAAGAATCAGATCCGCCGTCGGCATTCCGCATTCCGCATTCCGCATTTCCCTTGTTGCCCTGGCAACCCGGCTCTGTGCAGGTTCCATGCTATCTCGGCCATACTACGGAGGAAACACACCGGATTATCAGAGAAAACCTGAATCTTAGCTCTCTGTACGGGGGCCAGATCTCGGGTGCCGGCGTGCGCTATTGTCCTTCAGTTGAGGACAAGATCGTCAAGTTCCCGGATAAACCCCAGCACCACGTCTTTGTCGAGCCCGAGGGGCGGAACACGGATCTGATCTATCCCAACGGAATTTCGAACAGTCTTCCGCGCGATGTGCAGGAGCAGATGGTCCATTCGATTCCGGGACTGGAATCGGCTGAGATTCTGCAGTGGGCTTATGCGATTGAGTATGACTTTATTGATCCGACCCAGCTCCGACACTCGCTGGAGTCTAAAGCAGTATCAGGCCTCTTCCTGGCAGGTCAGGTGAACGGAACTACGGGCTATGAGGAGGCCGCTGCCCAGGGATTTATGGCGGGTGTGAACGCGGTTCTAAAAATCCACGGTAAACCCCCGTTTGTCTTACGCCGCGATGAGGCCTATATAGGGGTGTTGATCGATGACCTGGTGACGAAGGGAACCGACGAGCCCTATCGCATGTTCACATCCCGCGCAGAACACCGGCTTCTCCTGCGCCAGGACAATGCCCGGTTCCGCCTGCGTGAGTATGCGGAGCGGATTGGAATCGTATCATCTGAGTTTGTGTTTGAAACACAAGGCTTTATGACTGATATTGATGCGGAGAAGATACGTGTTCAGAAGATCCGGGTTGATGGCGAGACGCTTCTGAATGCACTGCGCCAGAGCGGGATGACATATGCCTCTCTGAACGGCCGACGCGACGATCTTGATCCGGTCGTGACCGAGCAGGTCGAAATTTGGGCGCGCTATGCCGGCTACATCGACCGTGAGTTGCGCGAGGTGGAAAAACGACGCCACATGGAGGAGCGACGTATTCCAGCCGATATCGATTACCGCTCAATCGACCCGCTGCGCCTCGAGGCCCGCGAGAAGCTCGATCGGGTCCGCCCCGAGACGCTCGGCCAAGCCCTCCGCATCCCCGGCATCACCCCCGCCGATATCTCCGTGCTGATGGTGATCGTGGAGAGAAGACGTCTGTGAGTAAGACTGGACATGTCGCCTCTCTTTTCAGATAGTGGGCGTCGATGAGACGTATGCTGAGAATTGAGGTATCCGCAGCGGCAATTGCGCACAATATCCGCGTGCTCCGCGACGAGATCGGACGAGATGTGCGCTTCTGTGCGGTCGTAAAGAGCAATGCCTACGGCCACGGCATCAACCTGGTTTGGCCCGTGATCGCGGAACACGCCGACTGGCTGGCTGTGGCCTCGGCAGATGAAGCCGTCGCGCTGCGTGATCTCGGCTACGCCGGTCCGCTCCTTATGCTCTTCTGCGCGCGTGCCTGCGGTGTGGAGACAGAAGCCATCGAGCTGCTGGCGGAGTTGATCCGCCGCGACGTGATCCTGACCGTAACCGATCCGGCCGATGTGGAGTTAGTCAAGCTGGCCGCAATCGCAGCCGATACCCACGCCGCCGTACACCTGGAGTTGGATTCCGGCATGACGCGTAGTGGAGCGGCGCCGGATCAGGTGTTCCCAATCCTCGACACCATTGGAGAAACGCCGGAAATCCGACTCGATGGTCTCTATACGCACTTTGCCACGGCTGATGAAAAGGATCGATCCTTTATGCATCAGCAGCTTGATATGACGAATGAAGTTATAACTATTTCTGACACAACAGGTTCTACGGTTCTACATTGCGCCAACTCTGCGGCAGCCGCGCTCTGTCCGGAAGCACGCATGGACATGGTTCGGGTCGGCTTGATGATGTATGGCTGTCGGCCGGCACCACATATTGCCCCTCATCTCGATCTCATGCCTGCGTTGCGCCTGGTCTCCGGCATTATGCAGATCCACGAGGTACCGCGCGACACACGGGTCGGCTACGGCTTGACCTACACCTGTGAACGACCCAGCCGGATCGGGTTGGTCGCGGGCGGCTATGGCGACGGGTATCTTCGTGCGCTCTCAAATAGCGGTGTGGTACGGATCGGCAACGCCGTCGCCCCAGTGGTCGGGCGGGTCTCTATGGATCAGATCAGCGTGGATCTGACGGATCTTCCCAGCGTGATGGTTGGCGATGCCGTGGAGCTGATAGCGAACGACGGAAACGCACCAAACAGCGTGGGGGGGCTCGCAAAAGCTGCCGCAACCATATCCTACGAGATCCTGACTCGTATGGCATCCCACCGCATGGAACGCATCCTGGTTGACGCCTGACGGAGAAGAGGAGGTGACCGGGTGAGCGTGCCACTCGTGTATGTCGATTTTGATGATGTCTTGTGCGAGACGGCTCAAGCCTTCCTCGACGTGGTGGAACATGAATTCGGGCGGCGCTACGCCTTCGAAGATATTCACTTCTTCAATCTCGAAAAGTCCTTTCATCTGAACCAGGAAGAATATGATCGTCTGATGGGGCTCATTCACGACCCGGCCACGCTTCGTATGATGGAGCCTATGCCCGGCGTGCTCGATGTCCTGGAAACGTGGGCTTGCCGCGGCGTCCAGATTGCGGTTGTGACCGGGCGACCACCGGAGACCAAGGCGGTCTGTCATGAGTGGTTGGAGCAGCGCGGGCTTCCCTATGACCGCATTCTTTTTGTCGACAAGTATGGCCGCACACCGGCACATATATTAGGCGTGGAAGTTATTCTCCCTCAAGATCTTGCAGAAATGGGGTTCTCCATGGCCGTGGAAGATGCGCCGGCTATGATTGAGTTCCTTATCGACCAGACGGATATCCCGATCGCCGTCCTGGACCGCCCGTGGAATCGTCGGCTAGATCTTTCTCGTGCAAATGGAGAGGCGGTGCGCTGCAAAGACTGGTCAGCGGTTGCAGACGTGTTCAGCGCGCGCGTTCAATGTTCTGCTTGATGGCGCTCAGTCCGGATGTCGGACTGCCCACTTCTGTTCCGTTTCGGTCATAGACGCGCACGTTAGGGATGCTCCGGATGCTGAACTGCTTCACAACCGGCTTTTTCCAGTTGACGATGTTGACCTTACAGAGAACGACGTCCGGATCCGAGCGGGCCATCTGCTCAAGTTGCGGTCCCATGCGCTTGCAGGGCCCACACCAGTCGGCATAGAAATCCACCACCGTAATCTTTCCGGAAACCAGGACCTGTTTCAGGTCTATACGTTGGCCTCCGTTCGAGATCATGCGCACAGCAGGTCCACCACTTCCTCCCGTCGACCCCGCACGCGCTCGTCTCCGCGGGGCGGCTGCAGAGCTGGCGGCTGGCCCACCACCCCGTTCTACATGCGAAATCGTCTCCCCGTCAGCAGAAAACACGGTGAATCCATCGTAGAGCAGGCAGGTTTCTTCGCCACTCTTCATCTGTCCTTTTGGGCGCCCAAGAGCTTCGCGCGCTTGATCCAGCGTTGCCCCTACGAAGTTCTGCGGATCCTTGCCAAATCGCTTCCGTGGTTTCTCGGCCTTTGGGTCTTTGGCCGCGTCCTCAAACTTTTCCTCGGCCAGCTTCTGCAGCGCTTCGAACTGCTCTTCAGCCACGCCGGTGGAGGCCAGCGTTTCGGCCAGTCCACCTATCACAGAGCCTGCGCTTCCCATACCGGAGAACATGGCCACCAAAGCGAGAAGCATGCCCCCCATTTGCACCCCGAAAGCACGCTTCGCGTCTTCCCAGTGCATGATAAGGAAAACGAGGCCGGCGGGTCCCAGGAACAGCACACAGATCCCCCACACCACGCTCACGCGGAAAGCGGCCACGATCAGCATCATGCCGCCTATGACAAGCATCAGCCACGCGACAATGAACAGCACAAGAAAAAGGATCTGCATGAATAGCCCTCCCGTTGGGTCTCAATACACGGCCGATTATGGTAATTCGATTTCCCCTTGTATAGAGGAAATCGGGGGCGCTGACGGAAATGATCCGCTGAAGGTTCGGTGTTTCGCGCGGCGGCCCGCCGTTGCCTAGGCGACGGCGGGTGGTTGCCCGACTAGGACTCGAACCTAGACAAACAGCTCCAGAGGCTGTCGTGCTACCATTACACAATCGGGCAGCGCTAAACATGAGCGGGGAGAGTAGCGGGAAGACGCCTCTGCTGTCAACCCCTTGAAAGCCACCGTACCGCGCTTCGTTCTAGCTTACGCGCATCGGCATAAGCACGTAAAGAAATGGAATCTCGCACTTCATGACGCCCGGACTCAATTCGTCGGTCAGTTCCATAAAGACTTCATCCTGCGTGAGATTCTTGAGCGGATCGATCATGTACTCAGGGTTGAAGGCTACATGCAGTTCCTTCCCGGTGTACTTGACCGGAAGCGTTTCCCGCGCTTCACCAACATCCGGGGTCGTCATCGAGACCACCAGTTGATTCTTGGCAAACGTCAGGTGTGTGGCGGTGGCCTTCTCAGTGGTAACCAGCGACACACGCTTGAGTGCTGTCAATAGCCCTTCACGCTCTACCGCAATACGCTCTTCGCACTGCGCCGGGATGACCTGACGGTAGTTCGGATACGTGCCTTCAATCAGCTTCGACGACACCACGACGTTACCGAATTCGAACATGACCCGGTTCTCTTTCGTGTAGATGCGCAGCTCGCCGCTCTCATCCAACGTGTGCATCAGCTCTGTTGCCACTTTCGAGGGGAGAATCATGTCCACCTCGGCTTCCGCCGGGAACTCCACCTCGTGTTCCACCAGCGCCAGGCGCCGCCCGTCGGTGGCCACCATCACGAGCTTACTGTCCTTGAAGCTCAGAAACACACCATTCAGCACGAAACGGGTCTCATCGGTCGAAGCCGCATAGGCGGTCTTTTTGAGCATCTCGCGGAAGA
This sequence comes from Kiritimatiellia bacterium, assembly GCA_029939545.1. GTDB lineage: Bacteria > Verrucomicrobiota > Kiritimatiellia > UBA8416 > JABMPJ01 > JABMPJ01. The sequence continues at coordinate 45,689 of JAOZSS010000001.1, forward strand.
CGCCCTGATTTAGGGTGTAGCAGAACTTGCCTTCGGCCTTCGCGATCGGCGGGAACTCCTCTTCGGATAGCCCCATGATCTTAAAGAACGAGGATCCACAACGAACATGGGCGGTATCCTTGTCGTCCACCTCGACCTCTATATCGGATGTCGGCAGCTCACGCACGATACTGGAGAAACGGCGTGCCGGTAGGGTTGTGGCGCCACCCTTGCCGACCTTGGCATCGATCGTGCATTGAATGCTGACGTCGAGGTCCGTCGTTGTCAGGGTTAGCTTGCCCTTCTCGGCCTGCAAGAGCACGTTGGAGAGAATGGGGAGCGTCGTGCGGATACTGACCACATTCTGGACGGCCTGAAGGCCTTCAAGGAGATCTGTTTTGGGTAGCTCAATCTTCATCTGCGTTTCCTCATGCTCTCGCCCACCTTCCTAGAGAAGGGGCGAGTTACTTACAGGCTCTATATTAAGAACCCTTTATATATGGTTAGATATCAGTATTAGTATGTGATGTCAACAGTGTCAGTAACTTCAGTCAACGTAGCTATGTATGCAGCAAACGGAGGTTTCGGGCTGTGAATGGGCTGTGAATAAGATGCCGTGTTGTTAACCGCCATCAACAGGGCGGAAGCAGAATCACACTCTTTACAGGTTATCAACATGCGGGTGAAAAGCGGAGTGTTAACAAGTTTCATCAAGCGTCAACGTGCGTAGGAAGGGAGCGACCCAGGCGACGCGCCAGGGTCGTGACCGATGACCGCAGCTCGCCATCAACTTCCATGCGGCTGTCAACGGCGCGGTAGGCGTGCAGAACGGTAGCGTGTGTCTTACCGAAGACATTTGCAATATCCGGCAGTGATGCCGAAGTAAGCGACCGACAGAGATACATCGCAACCTGGCGCGGCACGGCGATGGAGCGCGGGCGCCGTGCACTGGTCATATCGGCCAGGCGAATGTCGTAGTGCTCCGCCACGACCTTCTGGATCCCTTCCATAGAAAGATCCTCTTTCAGCTCGGTATCCAATGCGTCGCGCAGGAGATAGCGAAGCGTATCGAGCGTGAGATTCCTCCCCGTCAGTGACGCATAGGAAAGGGCACGAACAAGCGCGCCTTCCAGACGACGGATGTTGGAACGGACATGTTCTGCGATGAATTGGATGATCTCATCATCGACTTCGGTATTGGCCTGCTCCTGCTTGTTGCGGAGAATCGCAACGCGCGTCTCGAAATCGGGCGGCTCCAGCTCGGTAACCAGACCCCACTCAAAACGGGACACCAAGCGTTGTTCCAGCCCGGCAATCTCACTGGCGGGACGATCGCTCGTCATGACGATCTGCTTGTGCGAATCGAACAGCGCGTTGAAGGTGTGGAAGAACTCCTCCTGAATACGCTCTTTGCCGGCCAGAAAATGGATGTCATCAATCAGCAGGAGATCGGTGCTGCGATACTTCTTGCGGAAGCTGACGAGGCTACGGTTCTGCAGGGCGCTGATGTACTCGTTCAACATCGCCTCGGAGGACATGTAGCATACTGTTGCACGCGACGATGCCAGGACGTGGTGCCCGATGGCCTGCATGAGATGGGTTTTGCCGAGGCCGACATCGCCGTAGATGAAGAGCGGGTTGTAGGCACGCGCAGGTGCCTGCGCAACGGCGAGCGAAGCCGCGTGGGCGAAGTTGTTCGACGAACCGACGATAAAGCGGTCGAACGCGAACTTCGGATTCAGCGGCGCTTCGGTGTGTGTGCGTCGGGACAAGCGGTCGCGGATTGTGCGTCGGCGTGGAGAAGAGGGTTCCGGTTCCTGCTTGTTCGTACGCGGCTGGACTACGAAGGAAATAGTGAAGGAGTCACCATCGACGGCGGTCAGCGCATCGCGAATCAAGGGAAGGTAATTTTCTTCGAGCCACGTCTGGTAGAAGTCGTTATCAACAGCTAATGTAAGGGCGTGATCGTCCAGCTCATGCGCATCAATGACGGCGATCCAACGCTCGTACACATCGGGATGCAGCACGACCTCGAGGTGCTTGCATGCTTTCTTCCAGATTGCCTCTGCTGCGGTCTGTTTCACCATATTTTCCTATCAAAAAACTCCACGCAGTGTGCCGCAATTGGAGCGGAAAAACAAGGCTGCGCTCACGAATTCTTCCGTTGCGGAATGATGACAGTGCACACGAAAGGGCAGAGTGAAACAAGGAAAATTAGTTAAAACATATCCACAGGTTATTAACAGCCCGACAGGCCGCCAAAACGGCTTTGAGTAGAGCGGGTTATGAGATGTGTTCACGGGAGCTATGAGAACGTGAGACACCCCCTGTTCATAACTGCATTCTCTCCCCTTGTACTGGCGCGAATTGGGTGCTAAAAATAGAGTAAAGGAGGCAAGAGATATGACGATTTCCGAGCTGACACATGAGCAACTGGTTGGGCTGGTTGGACTTCTCGAAGCAGTGATCATGGCCGACAAGACGGTGAGTGAACCGGAGCAAGTTGTGCTATACGGGATTGTGGAAAGCATAGGCGAGGAAATGTACCGCGCCGTTCTGGAAGATGCGGACACCCGTTTTGCCGACCTCGATGCGCTCAAAACCTTCCTGCAGACGATCGATAGCCAGGAAGCGCGGGAGCTTATCTATGGTACCGTGTGGCAGGAAGCAGTGGCCACACCGTCGGTCAACCATGACGAGTCGGAACTCCTCTCCTGGTTGGCATCGACCTGGGCAATCCATAAATGATGCAATAAATGCTCCCCGGACATCGTTGTATGGCAGCACTGAGGAATAAACCTCAGCGCCACACACTAAAGGGAGGTACCGAATGAAACACCTAGTTCTATGCATAGCCATCGTGGCTATGGCCATTCTCGTTGCGGCGCCGGCAATCGCTGAGCGTCAGGGCGGGGGCGGCGAATGCCAGAGGGGCGAACGTCAGGGCTGCGGACCCGGAGGACCGGGGCAAGGCCAGAGTGGACTGGGCGAAGGCTTCCGGCGGGGTCCCCAAGGTGGCCGATGTGGGCACGGTCAGGGCGGACCAAGCCAGTTCATCGAGAGGCTACTCGAAGGGGAAACGGCTGAGAAGCTGGAACTGAAGCCCAACCAGATCAAGACGCTCAAAAAGGGCATTCAGAAGCTGGAGAAGCAGGAAGAGAAACTGCGCGACAAGCTACAGGCGGCCGGCAAGGAGCAGGCGGAATTGCTGCAAACCGAAGGCGAGGTAGACGAAGTCGCCCTAATGAAGGCCATCGAGAAGACCGGCAAGATTCGCACCCAAATGGCGAAGCTGCGCATGCAGCCGATCCTGCTTGTGAAAAAGACGCTGACGCCGGAACAGCTCCAGACGTCTCGCAAGATGATGCGTGAGCGCATGAACGCGCGTCGCGGGAAAAGGGATGAGCATCGCGAGAAGATGGAAGCCCGCCGCCAGGAACGCCAGGAGTGTACCGACAGACGGCAAGACGACGACGAGTGATAGATATGTTGATAAGAGGTGAGGCGCGGCGGGACGCCGCGCCTTACTTCTGCCGCACAATATTTGCACCGAGCTTGCGGAGCTTGGTCTCGATACCTTCATAGCCGCGATCGATGATCTCGGCATTATCGATAACACTCTCACCCTTGGCGCTGAGCGCCGCGATGAGAAGCCCCATGCCCGCCCGGATGTCTGGGCTCGACATGTGAATGCCGTGAAGGTGGGCCGGTCCTGAAACAATCACGCGGTGTGGATCGCACTGCACAACCCGTGCCCCCATGGCGATCAGCCGATCGACAAAGTACATGCGGCTCTCGAAGAGCTTTTCAAAGAAGAGCATCGTACCACGCGCCTGTGTGGCTAAGATCAGGACGACACTCATCAGGTCGGATGGAAACGCCGGCCAGATGCCATCTTCCACCTTCGGGATGGCGGCCCCTAAATCGTCTCGTACGCGCAACCGCTGGTTCGGGGGAAGGGTCAGTGTGCGTCCGTCGATCTGCCACTTCAGGCCGAGCTTTCTGAATGGCCGGGAGATGACGTCAAACTGGTCCGCCGGTAGATCCTTGATCGTCAACTCGCCGCCGGTTGCGGCCGCCGCGGCAAGGAAACTGGCCGCATCAACCGTGTCGGGTTGAACACGATGTGCCGTGCCATTGAGACGCTTCAGACCATCAATCTGAAGATAGTTGGTGCCGATACCGGCAATCTGCGCACCCATCTTGCAGAGCATGCGGCAGAGATCCTGGACATGCGGTTCGCAGGCCGCATTAAAGATCGTGGTGTGGCCCGGGACCAGGACTGCTGCCATGACCACGTTCTCGGTGGCCGTAACACTGGCCTCATCCAACAGGATACGGGCCGACGTCAGCTTGGTGCGCTTGAACGTGAAGCCTTCGGATGTACGGAGGCGAATTCCGAGCTGGCGAAGCCCCTCGACATGCGTATCCAGGCGCCGCCGTCCGATCACGTCCCCACCGGGAGCAGATAGCGTCACCTGCCCGTGACGAGCGGCCATGGGACCGGCAAAGAGAATGGAGGAGCGAACGTGGCGACAAAGCTCCGGCTCGAGCGTGCGCTTCCGAATGCCGCGGGCACACAGCGTGACCGTGTGGCCCTTGCGCTCAACACTGACTCCCAGCTGATCCAGGATGGTCAGCATGGTGTGAACATCCTGGATGAGCGGCACGTTGGTCAGTTTGACCGGCTCATCGGTCAATACACAGGCCGCCAGCATCGGCAGGACGGCATTCTTATTGCCGGCTGCGCGATGGACGCCTGAAAGCGGGTTGCCGCCCTGTATAACGAAACTAGCCAATGGTTTTCTTCTCCCGCATGGTCATCCCGGTCAGCCGTTCGCCCGACGTGCGAATGAGCAAGCCTCAGACTCTCCCATATTTGCCTCAGGCTGTCTAGTCTGCGTCAGAAAGCATCTGGAATGCTGTGACTCGCGGCTCGCGGGGACGCTCGCCCTCCAAGAGTTGAGATTAGAGGACGAGCGTCCCCCGCGAGCCGTGCCATAGCTCAAGAATTGGATCCACAAGCTGAAACGCATTGACAGAAACGAGCGGTCTGTTACAGTCCCGCGTCCGTTTCACCAGTGAGTCGCGACTAACAGGCAATAAGGAGTGAGATATGGCCAAGGCCAAAACAGATAAATTCGTTTACTACTTCGGTGCAGGTTCGTCCGAAGGTAAAGCATCGATGAAGATGCTCCTCGGCGGCAAAGGCGCCAACCTGGCCGACATGGCAACCCTGGGCCTTCCCGTGCCTCCGGGCTTCACCCTGACCACCGAAGCGTGCGACCAGTATTACAAGATGGGCAAGAAGAAACTGTTCGCCACTGTCGAGCCCCAGGTTGATATCGCACTCCAGCAGCTGGAAAAAGCTACCGGGAAGACTTTTGGTAGCGGCCCCAACCCTCTCTTGCTTTCCATACGCTCAGGCGCGGCTGTCTCTATGCCGGGTATGATGGATACGGTTCTGAATCTCGGGCTGAACACTGAAACCGTGCAAGCCATGATCGATCTGACCGGCAACGAGCGCTTTGTGATGGATTCCTATCGCCGCTTCATCCAGATGTTTGGCGATGTGGCCATGGGCGTGCCCCACCACGATTTTGAACATGAGCTGGATGCCGTCAAGAAGACCAAGAAGGTTGAGCTTGACACCGACTTAACGGTGGACGACCTCAAGGAAGTAATCAAACGCTATAAGAAGGTTGTCAAACGCGACACAGGCAAGGATTTCCCGGAAGATCCGATAGAGCAGCTCTACGCCGGCATCGACGCGGTCTTCGGCTCCTGGAACAATCCGCGCGCCATCAAGTACCGTCAGCTCAACGATATCCGCGGTCTGCTGGGCACCGCCGTCAACGTGCAGTCCATGGTGTTCGGTAACTCCGGGCTCAACTCGGCCACGGGCGTGGCGTTCACACGTGACCCGTCCACCGGCGAAAACGAGTATTTCTACGGCGAATACCTTATTAACGCCCAGGGCGAAGACGTCGTGGCCGGTATCCGCACCCCGCAGGAAATCACGCTGAAAGGATCACGCGAGTGGGCCAAGTCGCAAAGCGTCGCTGAGGCTGACCGCAAGAAAAACTACCCTTCGCTGCAGGAGACCATGCCGAAGCTGTTCAAACAGCTCGACACCATTCGCGTGACGCTCGAGAAGCACTACCGCGACATGCAGGACCTCGAGTTCACGATAGAGGACGGCACGCTCTACATGCTGCAGACGCGTAACGGTAAGCGCACTGCACAGGCCGCTGTGCGTATCGCCACAGACATGGTCAAAGAGAAGCTCATCACCGAGAAAGAGGCCGTGCTGCGCGTCGATCCGCAGTCGCTCGACCAGCTCCTTCACCCGGTATTCATCGAGGCCTCTGAGAACAAGGCCAAGAAGATCACGGTTGGACTCCCCGCCTCGCCGGGCGCTGCAACAGGCCAGGTGGTCTTCAGCGCCGAGCAGGCCGAGCTGTGGTCCGATCTAGGCCGCACGGTGATCCTCTGCCGCACCGAGACCAGCCCCGAGGATATCGGCGGCATGGCCGTGGCCAAGGGCATCCTGACCGCCCGTGGTGGCATGACCTCGCACGCCGCCGTGGTGGCGCGCGGTATGGGTACCTGCTGCGTGGCCGGTGCCGGCGATATATCGATGGACTACAAGAAGGGCCGCTTTACAGCCGGCAAGACCGTGGTCAAGGAGGGCGATTGGATCTCTCTGAACGGTTCGACCGGCGCGGTCTACCTGGGCCAGGTGGACACCGTTGATCCCAAGCTCACCGGCCCGTTTGGCGAGATCATGGCTCTGGCCGACAAGTATCGCAAAATGAAGGTCCGGACCAACGCCGATACGCCGCACGACACCGCCGTGGCGGTCAAGTTCGGTGCCGAGGGTATCGGCCTTTGCCGTACCGAGCACATGTTCTTTGAAGGAGACCGGATCGTTAGTTTCCGTCGCCTGATCCTTGTGGCCGAGACCGTCAAGCGTCTCAAGGCCGAGTACGAGGTGGAAGAGCTCCCGGCCCTGCAGAAGGCCTGCCGGAAGGATCCGGCAGCCGTCGCGGCCGTGAAGCAGTACAGCCAGGCTCTCAAGGAGCTGCTCCCTCTGCAGCGCAAAGACTTCGTGGGCATCTTCCAGGCGCTTGCAGGCCGTCCCTGCACGGTTCGCTTGCTGGATCCGCCGCTGCACGAGTTCCTCCCGCACGATGCGGCCGGACAGAAGGAAATGGCCGCAACCATGGACGTCAAGGTCGGCGCGATCAAGAAGATCGTCGACTCCCTGCACGAGTTCAACCCGATGCTGGGTCACCGCGGCTGCCGCCTCGGTATGACCTACCCGGAAGTAACCGAAATGCAGGCCCGCGCCATCGTCGAAGCCGCCTGCAAGGTCCCCGGCGCGCAGCCAGAGATCATGGTGCCGCTCGTCGGTAACGTGAAAGAGCTGGCCCACCAGAAAGCCATCATCCAGCGGATCATCAAGGAAGTTCAGAAGGCCAAGAACCAGAAGTTCAAGGTCATGATCGGCACGATGATCGAAGTCCCGCGTGCGGCTGTGACCGCCGATGAGATCGCGAAAGAGGCCGAGTTCTTCTCCTTCGGGACGAACGACCTCACCCAGATGGGATGCGGCTTCTCGCGCGACGACGCTGGCAAGTTCCTGGGCGAGTACGTCGAAAAGGGCGTGTACGACTACGATCCATTCCAGGTGCTCGACCAGAAAGGCATCGGCCGGTTGATCGAAATAGCCGTCAAACTCGGCAAACAGGGTCGCCGCGGCATCAAACTCGGCATCTGCGGCGAGCATGGTGGTGAGCCTAAGTCGATCGCGTTCTGCCACAAAGTGGGTCTGAAGTATGTGTCCTGCAGCCCCTACCGCGTGCCGATCGCCCGTCTCGCCGCCGCCCAGGCCGCGCTGGCTAAGTAAACGACTGACTACGTAAACAAAATAGGCCTTGTCGCTTTACCCGCCCCGTGTGGCCCGTGTCTGGTGCTTGGGATTGCTCGACGGGGAGTCAAGCCGTGTGCCGCGATCCATTCGCGCCCCGTAAGCGGGCGGGTCTTCTGCGGTCATCAGGGCTGCGAGTGCGCGGCGAAGGTGACGCTCGCGATTCATGGTCTTGATGGCTGTCTGTAACGCATCGTCGGTAATCACGGGGTCAAATCGCTCTTCGAGCGTCACGTCACCAGCTTGCGCACCCAGTGCTCAAACGCGTCGCCTTTGTCGGGCATCTGTGGAAGCTCCAGGACGTGCATCGCATGTGTGCCTGCCAAGCGTTCGCACATCTTCTTCTTGCCGTCACATGTGGTCTCGGCAACAAGCAGATCGGGTCAGGCGCACTGCTTCCTGGTGTCCTGCTTCTAACATCTTGACGTTGTGACGTTATGGTGCTACTCTGCTCGTGATGAATGGAGGTACAACATGAGCACGCTGACCAAACGGGCTACCGTCTACCTTGACCCCGTCCTGCACAAAGCGCTTCGACTTCAATCGATAGAGACATCAAGATCCGTGTCGGACTTGATCAACGATGCCGTGCGAGACGAGTTGGCAGAGGATGCAGGCGATCTTGCGGCGTTTGACGAACGGAAGAACGAAGGAACGGTCGAGTTTGAGGACTTCGTGAAAGGACTGAAGCGCGATGGCACTATATAGGGTCATTGTCAAAGAATCCGTATCCAAGGATCTTAAAAAGATTCCCAAGAAAGATGTCATCCGAATCCTTTCCGCTATCCAGACGCTCGCCGAGAATCCCCGCCCCCAACAATCAAAGAAGCTTTCCGGACAGGATCGGTATCGCCTGCGACAGGGTAACTACCGCATTCTCTACTCCATCGAAGATGACCAGCTCATCGTCTGCGTAGTCAAGATCGGTGACCGTCGCGATGTGTATCGATAGGGGTGTAACCGGTCTTCCGCTCCTGCCTGAGAGAGGAAAAACATAGAAAACAGGGTGGCTGATTGACTCAACCGGTATCTACATGTGGTAGGGCAGTGTTTCTGAATCAGCAGTTGAATGGTGGAGTCTTGGAACACTTAGTCGCATGAGTGAGAGCGGAAGACCGGTTACACCCTATCGACAGAATGAATCTGGCGAAGAAACTGATAATAGCAGGCCTTGCTCTACTGAGCATCGCTGCAGTGTAAGAACAGACCCAAGGAGCCGTCGTACAAGATACTGAGCCATCGTCATAAAGACGGCGCCTGGAGTGATCGGGGAATAGACAGCACGAGGATAGTCATGAGAACAGGCATAATCGAGCGTATGATGGCCACATTGTGGCTCACGACTTTCGTCTGGTGGAGCAGCGCCGTCGTGGCGGCGGCGGCACAGGCCCCCATCGATCTTTCCGCGTTTCTCGAGCATGGCGATCCGTGGGGGCAGAAAGCGACCGTGTTCATGCGCAGCGTGAACCAACCGAACGCCGTTCGTTCGTTCGATTGGATCTCCGAAGACGCTCGCGACGAAGCGCGCTATCCCAAATGGACCAACAGTCCTGAAGTCACGTTGTGGGGCTTTAAGGTCTGGGAAAGTCTGGCTCAGTTTAAGGACGGCGCTCTGGTCCGCCTCAAAGTCTCGCTTTACAACCGGGGCGACGTTGAAGTCAAGGATGGCCCTACGGGTATGATCTGCGGTCAGAAACAGATCACCCATCTGCTTCGCGCAGTGGATGCTCGCCTTGTCCAATGGTGTGGCCATAAGGGCAAGGACATTCGCAGCGGCTCGGTCAGAGCCAAGGGCGTAACGGCTCATGAAAGACGCTTTTTGAAGGGCGACGAGAGCCTGGCCTGTATGATGTGGAGCTACAGCGGACAATCTCGTGATGCGCTGGTCCTCGAGTATGTGACGCTTGTTTTTGAGTCCCTGACTCCTGAGAATAATCCGCGTTTTCCGCAGGCCCGGCACCGATCCACCGTCCGGGATCCCCGCCGTCCCACCGCCAAAGGGTTGGCCGCTCATGTCACGCGCACCGTTCATGGCGATGTCTACATCGACGAGTTTCCCATGGTTGATCAAGGTGCCAAGGGCTACTGCGCCGTGGCCACCGTGGAGCGCATCCTTCGGTACTACGGTCGCGAGGTCGACCAGCATGTCCTGGCCCAACTCGCTGAGAGCAGCGGCAGGCTGGGCACCAGCATGCAGGCGCTCTACAAAGCGTTGCGCAAAGCGGGCGCACAGCTTGGCATTTCTGTGCGTAACTTGCAGGGCATCGAACCGGAGATCGAGGAGTGGAGAAAACTGGCCGGGGACTACAACCGCCAGGCGCGTCGGGAGCACAAGTCAAAGATCACAGAGGAGCAGTGGGCCTCCACCAGCGACGGGGTTGTGACCTATAATTTTGGTGACTTGATCGACGCCTTCGACTGGGATGTCTACACCCACTACAAGCTCAAGCGAGAGCAATATGAGCTCAAGAAGTTTCGCAAATACGTCAAAGAGAACATCGACGCCGGCGTGCCGCTCGTTTGGTCCGTTATACTGGGCAAAGTCCCGGAGCCACGGCTGGCCCAAGTTGGCGGCGGGCACATGCGGACGATCATCGGCTATAACGAAAAGAACGATGAGATAATCTATTCCGATTCGTGGGGCCCGGGCCACGAGTTCAAGAAAATGCCCGCGCCGGTAGCATTCACCATCACGACCCAACTTAACCTGCTGGCTCCGCGCTTGCGACGGTGAGTGGCGGCTCCCGTTGTCGGCGATACGGCTCAGCCCTGTACTTAGACCCGGGTTTTTTCAGGGTCTTCCGCAGAATCTGGGTATAAAAGGGGGAGTATACCGCCTACTAGGCAGATCTGTTCGAGGCACCCTGCCGGGCCATGGTGCCTGGCGATTCAATTTCGGATTTTCGAATACGGAAGCAGAGGGTGAGAGTGTAATGAAGTGGCGGCGGGAATTATCATAACGTACTCACAATAGTATGCGGTCGACACCGCTATGCGGTGCGACTGATGCGCCACAAGCATGGTAGGGAAACAGGTTCATATTGACTCTACAGGCTGATCTACTATCCTGTTGCGCCATGAAGATTCTAGTTGTAGGCGGTGGGGGTCGCGAACATACGCTGGCCTGGAAGATTGCGAATGACAGCACCAAGCCGACCGTCTTCTGTGCCCCCGGGAATGCTGGAACGGCCGAGGTGGCCACCAACCTTCCGATGGGAGGCGAAGACGTCGATGCTTTGACCGCGTGGGCGGTCGAAAATCATCCCGATCTCGTGGTGGTAGGACCCGAAGCGCCGCTCTGCGCGGGTATTGCCGATCGCATGGAAGCCGAAGGGCTGCGCGTGTTCGGACCACGAGCCGATGGCGCTCGCATGGAGGGGAGCAAGGAATTCTGTAAGGACATTATGCTCTCGGCCGGTGTTCCCACAGCAGCCTGCCAAACTTTCAGCGGGAAAGATGGCGCTTGGGCCTATGTGCAGGAACAGGGCGCGCCGATCGTGATCAAGGCTGATGGTCTGGCGGCCGGCAAGGGCGTCTATGTCTGTATGACCATGGAAGAGGCCGAGACCGCACTCAATGAAATCTGTCTTGAGCGACGCTACGGTGACGCAGGCAACCGCATTGTGGTGGAAGAGTTTCTTGAAGGCGAGGAGGCGTCGATCCTGGCGCTGGTAGACGGTGACAACATCGTGATGCTCTCTTCCTCACAGGACCACAAACGCGTCTTCAACGGCGACCAGGGCCCCAATACCGGCGGCATGGGCGCCTACTCCCCTGCCCCGGTTGTCACCGATGACCTCTGGCCGATCATTCATGACCGCGTTTTGCGCCCGACGGTCGACGAACTGAAACGGCGTGGCATCACCTATAAAGGTGTGCTCTATGCCGGGTTGATGATGACCGCGAACGGACCGAAAGTACTGGAGTATAACTGCCGTTTCGGCGACCCCGAGACGCAGGTGGTTTTGCCGCGTATCGATGGCGATATTCTGCCGCTGTTTGATGCCTGTGTGGATGGCACCTTGTCGGACGATCTCCTGAAGTGGAAGCAGGAAGCCTGTGTATGCGTCGTCATGGCATCGGGCGGATATCCCGGATCGTATAAAAAAAGGTGTGCCATTACTGGTCTGGCTGAAGCTGGGGCTTTGCCCGGCGTGGTGGTATTCCATGCCGGTACGGCCGAAAAAGACGGCGGGGTGGTGACCTCCGGTGGCCGCGTGCTGGGTGTAACGGCGTTGGGCGGGACCCTGCCGGAAGCCGTGAAGCGGGCTTATGGCGCGATTTCCAAGATCAGTTTTGATCAAGCCCAGTATAGAACGGATATTGCGGCCCGTGCACTCAATCGTAATCCATAACGAAAGGAACCCAACATGCCCAACAAGCCAGAAGTAGCCGTTGTGATGGGAAGCGATACCGATTGGCCCCTCGTCAAGAAGGCCGTCGAAACGCTAGCCGAGTTTGAAATTGACTGTGATGTTTGCGTGTGCTCGGCGCACCGCACGCCTGAAGAGGCCTGCAAGCTTGCTGCCGAAGCCCATAAACGTGGCATCAAGGTGATCATTGCCGCTGCCGGCGGAGCGGCACACCTGGGTGGTGTGCTGGCGGCACATACGACGCTGCCGGTCATCGGTATTCCGGTTAAGGGCGGTGCCCTGAACGGACTGGACGCCCTGCTCGCGACGCTACAGATGCCATCGGGCATTCCTGTTGCCACAGTCACACTCGGTAGTGCCGGCCCCGTCAACGCCGCCGTACTGGCCGCGCAGATGATTGCGCTCGCCCGTCCCGCCTTGCGTCGCAAACTGGTGGCCTATAAGCGCGGATTGAAGCGCAAAGTCGCCAAGGGCAACCAAAACGTCCAGCGCGACCTGTAAGTGTGATCACGCTCGCCATGATTGAGGAGGCGACCGCAGCCCTTCGGGTCGGCTGTCTCATCGTGGCTCCCACCGACACCGTGTATGGGGTCTGTGCCCATCCCGCCAATCCCGAGGCCATCGAGCAGCTCTATGTCGTCAAGGGGCGTCCTGAAACGAAGCCCATCCCTCTCTTGGTTTCAGACGCTACAGCCGTGCGCGCCATTGGCGCGGAGCTATCCGAACCCGAGCAACGGCTGGCCGACGCGTTTTGGCCCGGACCGCTCACCCTGATTGTGCAGACGCCAAGCGGAAGCGAAGGCGTGCGCGTACCCGATCATGAGGCCATGCGCGCCCTGCTGCGTGCGTCCGGCGGTGTCCTGCGTGTCACCAGCGCCAACCTGAGCGGCGAGCCGCCGGCACTGACCGCGGAACAGGCGCGTGAACCGCTCGGCGATCGTGTGGCGATGATTCTGGACGGTGGCCCCGTGGACGGCGGCATCCCGAGCAGTGTGGTCCGCGTAACCGGGCAAACACTGGAAGTTCTGCGCGAAGGCGCTCTCAGCACCGCCCTACTCGTCCGGACAGCATCCCTCTGACCAGAATTGGAGGCGGCCTGCCCTCAGGCCGCAAGGGAGCGGGGTGAGGGCACCCCGCCTCCAAGACGAAGGCACCTCTGCCGGGTAGTACCGCATCTACTGCAACTTCCGGCCTCCGGCCTCCGTCCTTGAGTCGGTAAGGCTTTCCATGTAGGGTTTCCAGTCACGTTTTTAACAGGAGAGACCATGGCGGGTGGAGTAGTAGTTTTTGTGTGTACAGGCAATGTGTGCCGCAGCCCCATGGCGGAGTATCTCCTGCGTGCCCATCCTGAGCTGGGACCGGGCTGGGAGGTTTGCTCAGCGGGCCTGGCCGCCGCGTTTGGTGTTCCTGCCAGCCGTGAGGCGGTCGATGTAATGCGCGAAAAGCAGATCGACATCACGGCGCATAGCAGCCGTCCGCTCAGTACGGAGCTTGTCGCGGCGGCAGAGCTCGTGGTGGTCATGACGACGGACCACAGCCGCATGATGGATCTGCTCTATCCTGAGGCGATGGAGAAGGTGCGGCTGCTGAAGTCGTTCGACGAGAAAGCCGCCGCCACGGATCTGCGCGATCCCATCGGCATGTCGCATGATGTTTATCGGGGAATCAGAAACGAAATCGAACGGGCGCTACCGGGATTGATGGCACACTTGAGAAACAGGACAGCTAGAAGATGAAGATAGTTATTGGTGCAGACCACGGGGGATTCGAGCTCAAGGAATGGGTGATAAAGACTCTCGCGGCACAGGGCATCGAGGTGGAAAATCTGGGTTGCCATGATACCGAATCGGTCGACTACTCGGACTACGCTGCAGCCGTAGCATCGCGCGTTGCCGCGGGAGAGGCTGAACAAGGCATTCTGATTTGTACCACGGGCGTTGGGATGTCCATGGCAGCCAACAAGTATCCGCGTGTCCGCGCCGCGCTCTGCATGACCCCAGAGATGGCGGAGAAGACGCGCGAGCACAACAATGCTAATGTGCTCGTGCTTGCCGGTGGGCTCATCTCGGAAGTCGAGGCCAAGGCCATTCTCGATACATGGTTGACCACTCCTTTCTCCCGCGAAGAACGTCATCTCCGTCGGCTCGATAAATTTTCGGCACGCAATATCACCGAGACAGAAACGGCGGGGCTCTATGACGCCGACCCGGAAGCGTGGTCGATCACTCAGGCCGAAACAGTGCGTCAGCAGCAGACCCTCGACCTGATTGCCTCCGAGAACCATGTCAGCCGCGCGGTGCGCGAAGCGCAGGGCTCGGTCATGACCAACAAGTACGCTGAAGGCTATCCCCGCAAGCGCTGGTACAACGGTTGTCGGCACGTGGACGAGATTGAACAGTTGGCGATCGATCGTGCCAAGGAGCTGTTTGGCGCCGACCATGTCAATGTGCAGCCCCACTGTGGAAGCGCCGCCAACATGGCGGTCTATTTTGCCGCGCTCAAGCCCGGCGACACCATCCTCGCCATGAGCCTGGCGCATGGTGGACACCTGACCCACGGCAGCCCGGTCAACTTCTCCGGTCGCCTCTTCAACATGGTGCACTACGGAGTTACGCAGGGCGACGAGGTGATCGACTACGATGAGGTCGAGCGTCTCGCCAAAGAACACCAGCCCAAGATGATCGTGGCCGGGGCCAGCGCCTATCCGCGTATCCTCGACTTCCCGCGTTTCCGTGCGATCGCCGATTCCGTAGGTGCCAAGCTGACCGTCGACATGGCGCACATTGCCGGGTTGGTTGCAGCAGGCGTGCATCCCAGTCCGGTGCCCTACAGTGATTTTGTCACAACCACGACGCACAAGACACTGCGCGGACCGCGTAGTGGCATGATTCTCTGCCGCGAGCAATACGCCGCCGATGTCGACAAACAGGTCTTCCCCGGCATGCAGGGCGGCCCCCAGATGCACTCTGTAGCCGCCAAAGCGGTCTGTTTCAGCGAGGCGCTGGTTCCGGCGTTCAGGGAATACGCCCAGCGCGTGGTAGACAATGCGGCCGTATTGGCATCGGGGCTGCAGGCGGCTGGCTTCCGGCTTATCTCGGGTGGCACGGACAACCACCTGATGCTGGTGGACGTAACGCCTGTCGGGTTGACCGGAAAAGACGCCGCCAATGCGTTGGAGAAGGCGAACATCGTGCTGAACAAGAACTCGATCCCTTTCGACACGAAAAGCCCGTTCATCACCTCTGGTATCCGTGTCGGCACACCGGCGGTCACAACCCGCAGCATGGGAGAGGTCGAAATGAAGGCCCTGTCCGAGCTGATCGGCCGTGTCCTCAAAGCCCACGAGGATGAAGCTGTCATCGCCGACGTCCGTACCCGCGTCGAAACCCTCGCCGCCGCCTTCCCTGCACCGTGAGCACCGAGATCCAAACCGACGTGTTGCCCCTGCGCATCCTTGCGCTGGAGGCGTATTACGGCGGGAGTCACAAGGTGTTCTTGGATGGGTGGATAGAGCGGAGTGGCCATGAATGGACGCTACTCACGTTGCCCCCCACCAAGTGGAAGTGGCGCATGCGCCATGCCGCGGTGACTTTCGCGGGTGAAGTTGCGGCGTTGGTGGAACAGGGAGATGAGTGGGATCTCATCTTCGCCACCGATATGCTTTCCCTGGCCGATTTCAGGGGACTGGTCCCCATTTCCGTGCGCAACTTGCCCGCGATTGCCTATTTTCATGAAAACCAGCTCACTTACCCGGTGCGCGAAGAGAGTGAGCGGGATTATCACTTTGTGTTCTCCAACCTGACCACGGCGTTAGCGGCTGAAGCGGTCTGGTTCAACTCCGCGTTTCACCGTGACGAATTCCTCGACACGGCGAAGGTGTTCCTGCGGCGCATGCCCGACCACCAGCCGCTCGACGCCATCGAGACCATTCGGGCCAAAAGCGCGATCTATCCGCCCTGCATTCAGCCATTTGATGTGGTTGCTGCACGAGCGGACGGGCCGCTTCACATTCTCTGGGTAGCGCGCTGGGAGTATGACAAGTGCCCCGAGCAGTTCTTCGCCGCCCTGGACCTGCTGGCACAACAGGATGTGGAGTTTCGCCTCAGCGTGATCGGGGGCGAAGTGGACCGCCAGCAGCACCCCGCCTTTAAGCAGGCCCGGCGACGCTTTGCTGACCGGATCGTACACTGGGGTTACCAGAAATCGCATTCTGCGTACGAGCAGGTGCTGAATGAAGCGGATGTGGTCGTTTCGACGTCCAACCACGAATTCTTCGGCATCGGCATCCTTGAAGCCGCTGCCGCCGACGCTTTTCCTCTTGTTCCACCCCGCCTCGCCTATCCCGAGGTCTTCGCCGACACCGATCGTCCCGGTTGCGACTCATTCTTCTATGACGGCGACGAACACACACTATGCGGACGCCTGGCCACTCTCGCCGCCCGCAAGCAGCAGGGCGATCTCTGGCAAGGCCATCCGAACCGCGCTCGCCAGGCCGCCGTCCGCTTCAATCCCGCCGCCCTCATACCCGCCCGTGACACCGCGCTGTCCGCCATAACACGACCGTGAGCGTTCTGCTCCATGTGTAGGGCCGCACCGTGTGCGGCCCTACAGCACATCCCCACCCTATACAATTACAATATTGTAATTGTTCACAACCACTATATTACATTATTGTCGTAGTATTCGCTTTTGGGAGTGCCTCTTTCTTTTTGTGTAAGTAGTTTATGTTGAATAAATTACAAGTAGCCTTGATCTGTTGGCACGGCGATTGCAACAGAAACGCCGCAAGTAGGAGTGTCTGCTATTGCCTGCGGGAGGCTAATCGGCAGGGCTAGCGGGGAAAGAGATCTTCAAGAGAAGGAGATGAGTAAGATGAGCGTGTTAGATTTCTATGGTGAGAACGTTTTCAGCATCAAGACGATGCGGAGCTACCTGTCTGAGACGGCGTACGCGTCGTTAACGAAGACTATCGTTGAGGGCGCGACCCTTGATCCGTCGATAGCAGATGAAGTGGCGGATGCCATGAAGACCTGGGCGCTGGAGAAGGGCGCCACACATTTCACGCATTGGTTCCAGCCGCTGACCGGGACCACCGCCGAGAAGCACGATTCGTTCGTGATGCCGGATAACGAGGGTGGTGCCATCTGTCAGTTCTCAGGCAAAGAACTGACCCAGGGCGAGCCGGATGCATCGAGTTTCCCCTCGGGCGGCCTACGCGCCACGTTCGAGGCCCGCGGTTACACGGGTTGGGATCCCTCCAGCCCGGCCTTTCTCAAGGAGACAGACAACGGGGCGACGCTCTGTATCCCGACGATCTTCTGTGGCTACCATGGTGAGGCGCTTGACAAGAAGACACCGCTGCTTCGCTCGATGGCCGTGCTTTCGAAGCAGGTTTGCCGTCTTGGCAAGTTGTTCGGAGTAGAGGGAACCGGCCGCGCCTACGCGACGCTGGGTGCTGAGCAGGAGTACTTCCTGATTGATAAGGAGTTCTACCTGGATCGCTTGGACCTGATCCAGACCGGTCGCACCCTCTTCGGGCGCCAACCGGCCAAGCATCAGCAGATGGACGACCATTACTTCGGTGCCATCAAGCGGCGCGTGATAGACTTCATGTGCGATCTCGACGCCGAGCTGTGGCGCCTGGGCGTTCCGGCCCGCACCCGTCACAACGAGGTGTCGCCGGCCCAGTTCGAGCTGGCCCCGATGTTCGAGGAGCTGAACCTGGCGGTCGATCACAACATGATCACGATGGAAGTCATGCGCGATGTGGCCGACAAGCACGGGTTTGCCTGCCTGCTGCATGAGAAGCCCTTTGCCGGCGTCAACGGTTCCGGTAAGCACAACAACTGGGCGGTCTGCGGTCCGGATGGTAAGAACTGGCTGACCCCGGGTGACAACCCGCATGAGAACGCCAAGTTTATGACCATGATATGTGCGCTGATCAAGGCGGTCGACGAACACGCCGACCTGCTCCGCTCCTCAGTACAGGGCGCGGGCAACGATCACCGCTTGGGCGCGAACGAAGCCCCGCCGGCGATCATCTCGATTTTCCTGGGCGAACAGCTCACCGACGTAATCGATCAAATCGAGGCTGGTGGAGCGAAGAGCTCGAAAGATGGCGGCACTATCGAAATTGGGGTCAGCCAATTGCCGGACCTGCCGCGCGATGCCACCGACCGTAACCGCACCTCGCCGTTCGCCTTCACGGGCAACAAATTTGAGTTCCGTGCGGTCGGATCGAGTCAGAGCTGTGCCGGTGCCAACATTGTGCTGAACACGATCGTGGCCGATGCGCTCGACTTCATCTGCACGAAGCTTGAGGCTGCGGCCGACAAGGACTTCAACGAGGCTCTGCAGGAAGTCCTCGCCGACATCATCAAGACGCATAAGCGTGTCCTGTTTAACGGTGACAACTACACCGACGAATGGCATGCCGAGGCCGAGAAGCGCGGATTGCCTAACCTACGCACGACGCCCGAGGCACTGAAAGTGATGCAGACGGACAAGGCCGTCAGACTGTTTGAGAAACACGGTGTGCTGAGCGCCCGCGAGCTCGAGTCGCGCTACGAGGTTTACCATGAGACCTACGAAACGATGATCAGCATCGAGGCGAGTTGCGCGCTGACGATCGCCAAGACGATGATCGCCCCGGCGGCCCTGGGCTACCAGGCTGAGCTGGCCGAGACGGTCGAAAAGGTTACTGCGGTTGGCGCTTCTGCCGAGGCGGCGAAGAAGACGCTGGTGGCTGTATGTGCCGAAGCCGACAAGCTCTGCAAAAGTATTGCGGATCTTGAGGCGGCAGATAGCAATGCTGCGAAGGCGATTGTCGCGATGGGTGATGTACGTGCCGCAGCGGATGAACTGGAAGGCCTGCTGCCATACGATGCATGGCCGTTGCCTTCCTACGCGGAAATGCTGTTCTTGCTTCAGTAGAGGTCTTTGGTTTGACCCGCACTTGACTTAGCCGCCAATCCGCGTACACTGCGCGAGTCCTTTTCAATGGGCCAACGTAGCTCAGTTGGTAGAGCAGCTCACTCGTAATGAGCAGGTCGTC
The DNA here is from genome assembly GCA_029939545.1 of Kiritimatiellia bacterium. Taxonomy (GTDB): domain Bacteria; phylum Verrucomicrobiota; class Kiritimatiellia; order UBA8416; family JABMPJ01; genus JABMPJ01. The sequence continues at coordinate 65,028 of JAOZSS010000001.1, forward strand.
AGTTCGATCCTGACCGTTGGCTTACCGCTCCGGAGCAGGGGTGCCCTCTGGGCTGGAGCACTGCCTCGTTGCGCTCGGCCTGCTAGGCCTCAGAGGGCACCCCTGCTCCTTCGCTTCTGGTAGGTTCTGATCCCACTGTCTGTACCCATGTCCACCACGATGGCCACCAGTAACAAGCAGCTCACTTCAGATGAGCAGGTCCACGGATGCGGTGACTATCGCGGCCATTCCGAGCAACGCTGCGGTACCGATCCCCAGCCGCTCTGGGCGGTCGCCAGCAGGAACCACCCAAGCGAAAATACCAGTATCGCTATCCCCCCGGGGTGTAACCGGTCTTCCGCTCCTGCTCAAGAAAGGAATAATCTAGGAAAAGGGGGTGGGCGGTTAGCTCCTCCTGCCCCCATATATCCCTTCGAACGCACCCTACACTTCATCCCTTTCTTAGTTCCCACACTTTGTCCGATACGCTTAGTCCAACGGCTCATTCTGTAACCGTTTGTCCAGCAAGCACTAAGCAGTTGGACTATGGGACGAATTCACCGCCTTCCGCACAGCAAGAGAGAGGGATCGTCTATATCCTTACGCTGAGAATGATGGGAACAGGGAGCTTTTAGCCGCATGAGCGGGAGCGGGAGACCGGTTACACCCTTCAGGGCTTTCTTCTGGCCAACGTCTTTGAGGTTGTTCGAGCACGTCTCGATACGTAGAAACGTGTGGTCCTTTTCATACTGTTTGACGAAGGAGTGCCTTGAGTAGGCTCGCAGGATATGGTGGCCGTGCGTACCCGCGCTGCAATCCGTGGATGTATCAATTATCTGAGAAAATACGAGAAGAGCAAGGGCGACACAGAACCTTGAACCTTTGAACCGTCAACCTTGAACCCTTAACTCCGGGCACTACCTGAGACATCAATTGATCAACCCACCCGACTCAACTCAAGCCCCTCGATCCGCGAATAACTGCGGGGGCGAAGCTTTTTGATGGAAACATAGACCACCTGTTCACCCTCTGCCTCCATTCGATGACCCATCGTCGTATTGAACGCTTTGAGGTCGGCGTTGTCTTCGGGCAAAAGAACGATTTCCGCAACGGCCTGCCACTGTTCCTCAACCTATGATCCGAGTACCCCGCCCAACCGTTGAACACCATGCAGACATTGCCCAACGCTCCGGCTACAATACCTACTGGCGTTGTTCGCGGTAGATGGCGATGCCGCAGTGGTTGTAGATGAGGGTTGTGTTTTCTGGTGGAGAATCGGCGACCGGTAATACGTGGTACCGCGTTTGTGGACTGCCGTACCAGTCGGCCGTGGTTCCAGTTAGGAGCATACCCCGCACATAGCCCGCCCATTCGGTCACAAACCGGTGCGGGTTATTGAGTGTTAGCGCAGGAGGCTTTCCGATCACAACCTGTGCGTCTTTATCGCGCTTTACAGTGAAGCGGGGACAGCCGGTGACGAGGCCCTGGATGCGGGATCGCCAGGGCGAGATGACCTCGAAGGGACCGTAGGGATCTATCTTCTCGATGTGGCGGGCGGCCAGGTAGACACGGTGCGGCATGGCCTCGATTGAGCGCTGGAGGACTATGGCGAGCGCTCCGAGGAGAGAGAGGAGCAGAGCCGCACGGATGTAGTGCTGCGGCGTGCCGGGCAGGTGCTGAGAAAGGACGCGAAGAGCCATCGCGCCGGCATACACGATAAACGGCAATGCCAACATGGCCGGATACATCTCCATATGATGGGCCACTGGAAATGTAACCAGCAATACGAGCCACATGAAGCCGGACTCCGACGGCCGGAACAGGTCCCGCGGCGCCGTGAGGGCGGCCAGTACGAGGGCAGGACTCATCCACGCAAATCGTGCCAGGTCGTAGCGAAGCCATCCCGCGAGTAACCCCACAGGCACCCCGATGTAGCGCGCTGGGGCAAACACGACCGATGCGGCAAAGGAAAGTACTAGAAGCGAGAGACAAAGCATGGGATGACGGCGGGGATAGAGAAGAGCGGCAACACGAACCAGGAGCAGAACCGGAACACAGATGAGGCCTGTCTTGTGTGATAGCACCAAGAGAAGACCAGAGAAGAGCATCAAGGGCCATGCCCTGAGTTGGGGTAGATCCACCAACGCGGCCACAAAGACCGGCAACACGGCAAGGAACGCTCCGCGACCGGTTCCCCAGTGCACATATCGCATGAAGACAGGCGTGAGCACATAGAATGCCGCGTAGAGAAGTGCCTCGCGCTTCTGAAGGCCCAACCGCTCTGCCAGGTAGGCGGCACCTGTTACGCCAACGCCGCACATGACAAGCGAGGCGAGGTAGAAAGCTGCGTCGAGACTTGTGGCGCCCAAAGCCCGGATAGCCCCCATCAGTAACGGATGGAGGGAGGGGTATGACCGAGGGGTGAAGCCAAGCAGCGACAGCGGATGCGCCAGCCAGGGAACATTACGCTCAATGGCGACGGATGTTGCCAAGTCACCCCACTTGTAGGCATCGATGCCGCCCAAGTGTGTGAATGGGAATACGAAAATGGCCAGAAGGAGAAAGATCCAGAGTTGCCCCAACGGCCATACTCCGGAAGCGGGAAACAGCGAGCGCTTTGCGATCCGCAACGCGACCGATCCCACAACCGCAACCACACAGTGAAAGCCGATAAGCTGGAGCGCGGCAATCGGAATTTCCATAAAGTGGAACAGCAGCGCGGCAGTCGGCTGCAACACGAGCGCCCACAGCGCAACAACAAGGGGCAGACGCTCGCGGTCCGCAACGGGTGCCGTACAACGCGCAAGCAGGAAGGGATTCACGAGCAGGGCAAGCGGAATAGCGATCCTACCAAAAACTGCTTCGATCCAGGTTACATCCGGCACAGATCCGCCTCACTATTCGACTGTCCCCACATCGCCACGGGTGTAACCGGTCTTCCGCTCTCACTCATGCGACTAACCACCCCCCATATATTGTGGAAGGGCGCATTTCGTCATCAGCCGCCACGCTTAGTCTC
>JAOZSS010000103.1 GCA_029939545.1 Kiritimatiellia bacterium
AAAATGGGGGGCGCTTAGTCGCATGAGTGAGAGCGGAAGACCGGTTACACCCACGAAGAGGGACCTTTGGCGAGATCGTGCAATGTGAAACCGGAGGCCGAGCTATGTGACTTGAAGGCTCGACTGGTGACGTTTGCTGTACGGGTGCTGCGTGTTGCCAGAGCGCTCCCGTCTGCCGTGGAAGGGAAACATATTGCGGGACAGATAGTGCGTAGTGGGTCTTCTCCTGTCCCGAACTACGCAGAGGCACAGGATGCGGAGTCAGCTGCGGATTTCGTCCACAAGCTGAAGATTGTGCTCAAGGAACTGCGCGAGACAGAGGTGTGGCTGCGGATCATCGTTGAGTCAAATCTTCTTAAGAAAGCCTAAGTAGACCCCTTGCTTAAGGAGGCCGACGAGCTGATCTCAATCTTCGTAGCATCGGTCAGCACAGCAAAGAAGAAGACCCGGAAGCGCTGACTCTGTTTTCCCCAACTTCGTAGTTCGACTGTTCACTTGTTCAACTGTTCACTCTCCCGCCATTGTCCCGGTTTCAATCCCTTGAGCGTGAGGCTGCCTATCTGCGTACGGACGAGTCGATGGACCCGAAGTCCAGAGCGCTCACACAAACGCCTGACCTGACGGTTGCGGCCTTCGCTCAGAACGAACTCAAGAATGACTTTCTGGCCCTGTTTCTCCCCGTTCGTCTTTCGGCTGTTCGGCTGTTCGGTTGTTCGTCCTTCTCTCAGAACCTTTACCTGTACCGGCTGGGTTGTGTAGCCATCAATCTCGATAGGTCGTTCCAGATCGGAGAGCACCTCTGGCGCTAATGATCCGGAGACGGTGGCACGATACACCTTCTCCTCTGCGAAGCGTGGGTGTGTCAGTCGTTCGATCAGGTCACCATCGTTTGAGAGCAGGAGCAACCCCTCGCTGTCCTTGTCCAGGCGTCCCGCTGGCACAATGCGTTCAGGGATGCCCTCTAATAGCTCGAAGATGGTCTTGCCCTGCTTGGAAGACCGGCTACAGATATAGCCGCGCGGCTTGTAGAGGAGTATGGTCCGCTTGCCCTCCCGCTCCGCCGGCAACGGTGCCCCGCCAACCGTGATGCTGTCCTTGAGAGGATCCACCCGCTGTCCGGGCTCCGTCACAACCGTCCCGTTAACAGCCACCCGTCCTGCCGCAATAATCTCGGCACTCCCGCGCCGCGAAGCCACCCCACGCTCCGCCAACACTTTCTGCAATCTCACTGCCCAAGCCATGCCGCTACTCTACTGCGTGGAGAAGCCCGCGCAAAGCCGCAAAGACGCGAAGAAGAGAGGGTGAGAAACCACGGAGTCACTGAGGCACGGAGCAGCCTTCGCCGATGCTACGGGCGGGCCAAGGGAGAAAGAAGAAGAGGCTCTTCTGAATAATCTGTGGGTATTTAGGGAAACCTGAGAGCGCTGGCCAGCCTTTTTGTCTGGGTTTTTGGCGATTCTTGGCGGAATGTGGTGGGAAGGAATCTTGGTACGAGATATCGTCTAACAACTAGGCGGTTGGATTAAGGGTACTCGACGAAGAGTGTGGACGAAGAGAGGGACTGGAGCCAATTCACGAAGCTCAACTGCTGACCTACATGAGACTCACGGGTTGCCGTGTCGGTCTGCTCATCAATTTCAACGTTCCCATCCTGAAACACGGAATCAAACGAATGGTGCTCTTTCCTCCGTGCCGCTGTGCCTCCGTGGTTCAATTCCCTTTAGGCGTGAGTTTCATCCCGTCTTTGCTACATTGCTCCTGAATCTATGTGACTGAGGAGGGGTATACCATGGCTATGACATACGACGAGGCACTGGCGAAGCTGAAGGAGCAGGGACAGGAACACCTTCTGACGTTCTGGGAACAGTTGGACGATGAACAGCGGGAAGGGTTGTTGGCGCAGATCGAGGAGATCGATTTCGTAGATGTCGAGCGTATGCGTGCTGCCTTGGAACAGCATAAAGATGGTGTGGCTGCGTCGCTTGGTGCGTTTGAGCCGGCACCCGTCATCAAGCTTGCCGAAACGGGTGATCCCGACGTGCGCGAGCTAGGTCTGACCGCTTTGCGTGCGGGTAAGGTCGGGGTACTGCTGGTGGCGGGAGGACAGGGCTCACGGCTGGGCTACGATGGCCCCAAGGGATGCTACGAGATCGGCCCGATCACGAACGCGCCTCTCTTTGAGATTCACGCGCGCAAGATCCTGGCCCTGGAGAAGACGTACAACACCGAAGTGCCGTTCTATATCATGACCAGCGAGGCGAACGATGCGCCGACGCGTGAGTTCTTCAAGGCGAATGGCTGCTTCGGGCTGTCACCTGATCGTGTCATCTTTTTCACTCAGGGGATGTGGCCGGGACTGATGCCTGAAGGGAACTTGCTTCTCGATGGTCCCAACCATGTCTTTGTCAGCCCGGATGGACACGGTGGTATTCTAGCAGCGCTTCGGTGCCGTGGCGTGCTGCAGGACATGAACGATCGCGGACTTTGCACGCTCTTCTATTTTCAGGTGGACAATCCCCTGATCGAGATTGCTGATCCTGATTTCATCGGTCTTCATCTGGCCAACGAGGCCGAGATCACCCTGAAGGTGTGCGCGAAACGCGATCCCCAGGAAGGCCTTGGCATGGTGGTTACCAGGGACGGGCATTCCGAGGTGATCGAGTACAGCGACCTCACAGACGAGCAGAAAGAGGAGCGGATGCCGGATGGACAGCTCCGGCTGCTCTATGGGAGTGTGGCAATTCACATCTTTACGCTCGGCTTTCTGCAGCGGGAAGCCGACCAGGCGTTGCCCCTTCACGTGGCTCATAAGAAGGTGCCGTACTGTGATGAAACCGGTCGTATCGTCAAGCCGGACAGTCCCAACGCGTACAAGTTCGAGAAGTTCATCTTTGATGTACTCCCCGATGCCGAACGCGCGCTGAATGTTGAGTTCGCGCGCGAAGAGGAGTTCTCCCCGGTTAAGAACGCCGAGGGCGACGACTCACCGGCCACCACCAAGCGCGACATGATCGCCAAGTGGGCCCGCTGGTTCGAGGCCTGTGGTGTCAGTGTCCCGCGCGACGCAGATGGAACCCCCACGGTTCTGATCGAGATCGATCCCTGTTACGCGCTCAACGCAGAGGGGCTGAAGGCCAAACTCCCGCCCGACTTCAAGATCGATGGCGACGTCCTGCTCCGTGAATAGGTATTGAACCACGGAGGCACAGAGGCACGGAGAAGAAGAGTACGCCGAGAACCCAACCGCTCCGAGCACTCCTCCTTCTCCCCAAGGACAACGTCACGAGAATCGTTCAGCGGGTATTCCCGCTGGGCGATTCTCGTGACACTCTTCTCCTCTTGCTCTTTCCTCTGTGCCTCCGTGGTTTCTTCCCTATTCCACGGGGGCGAGCACGACGCGGAAGCCGATGGTGTCATAACGGGAGCTAGGAGCGTCGAAGCCCTTGGTGTCGATCTCGAGACTGACCGGGTCCTCGAAGTCCCATCCGCCACCTTTTCGGATCTTAAGCTGCCGTGACTCGGGGTCATACCAGTCGCGGCACCACTCCCACACATTGCCGGAGAGACCGTGGATCCCCCACTCGTTCACGCCGCCATCCGTAACGTCGCATGAGACGGGGTGGCCGTCATCGTAGTCTTCTATGCCTTTCCATTCCGGGAACGCATTGCGAGTGGAGGTGTCGGAATGGTTGCCGTGAAGGGGAGGCCAATCGTTACCCCATGGATAGTGCCGCTGGCGGCCGCATCGAGCCACGGCCACCCACTCGTCGCTCGTCGGCAGGCGACACCGCATTCCACGGGGCATGCTGTGTCGGAAGTAGGTGTTGAGCCATTCGCAGAAGGCCCGGGCATCAAACCAACTGACCATCACGGCCGGCTGCTCGTCGCCGTTCAGAGAAAAGTCCTCTCGCACCCCGCTGTCATGCGATGGCCGGAAGTGCCGGAACTGGCCATTGCTGACCTCGTACGCGCCCATCCACAGGTCGACATCCGGCACCCATACGAACGTCAGAACCTGGGTCCGCCCCAGCACGATCATCCGTGTATCGCCGCTGCGTGGTGGTGGTGGATCTTCTCGGAGTACAAGTGGCGGCTGGTGACTGATGCCGATTTCGGGAGGGGTTTCAGGCTGAGGGAGGCTCACGGTAGAGGGCAGGTTGGTGTCAAGAACCCGGATCTCCATACGGTAGGGAGCCCGGTTGGACACCGCGATATCGATACCTTCGTTAACGGCCTGGAAGGCGAGAAGGACGGCACTGTCTTCCGCGCGCTGGGCTACAGCCCAGTGCAGGGGGGTTTGCCCCGACTCCGTTTGCGCCGCCACGGCCTGGCCTGTCTGGATCAGCAGGCGTACGCTGTTGGTGGCATTGCGGCTGGCCGCCCAGTGAAGCGGCGTGATTCCACTGTCGGTTACCGCCGCCATGTTGGCACCGCTTGCGATGAGTCTCTGGATAGCGTTGGTGGCGTTCTCGGCTGCGGCCCAGTGAAGCGACGTGAAGCCGCCCGCGCTCGGGGCATCAACCCATGCGCCATGAGCAACCAACAGGGCGATCACGTCGGCGCGGTTGAGTGCCGAGGCCAGATGCAGCGGAGTAACACCACCGTCGGCCGCCGTGTTGGCCAGCGTTGATCCGCCCGCGTTGAGACAGCGCGCTACGTCGTCGACGTTGCCTTCGCGAATGAGCGTGAAGAGGTTGCAGGGCGCGGCCATGGTTGGCGGTGCCGGAACAAGAAGGCAGATCATACAAATGAGTCTACGAACAGCCGAACAGCCGAACAGCCGAACTACGAAGGACGAAGAAGACATCCTGCTGTGTTCCAATCCCTTGTGTTTATGACTGATCCTGTGCGCTTCACGCATACTAGCTTTCACGCAAGCAACCACGCGCTTCCCTACTTCGTAGTTCGGCTGTTCGAATGTTCGGCTGTTCGTACTTCCCTATGGTTCATCCCAATCTCAAGGGCTTTGATGTTCAGGTCGATGAGCGCTTTGGGTTTTCCCGACAGCTCATTGCGGATGCAGTCCTCTAGCGCTTCAGCCGGGACGCAGTCGTTAGAGGCAAGATAGGCGCCCATCATTACGAAGTTGGCAACGCGGATATCGCCGAGATCGTTGGCAATGTCGGTGGCCCTGATGGCGGAGACTGGTCCGGCGTCGGGCGCTTCGCACAGGGATGTGTTCAAGATGACTCGCGTATTATCGGTACGACGAGGGATGAAACGTATCGCACTCTCCTGGTTCAGAATCAGCATGGCCTCAAACTGGTCGGGGACCGGACTGTGGATCTCCTCACTCGACAGCACAATCTGGCAGTTGGATGTGCCGCCGCGCACCTCGGCACCGTAGGCGGGAAAATAGGTCACATGCGGCACGCCGCTCATGCCGCCCTGCGCGAGAATACGACCGATCAGGAGGATGCCTTGGCCGCCGGATCCGGCGATGAGTACCCGCTCAAGCATCGATGACCTCCCCGTCCTTGCGGAAGATGCGTGTGGGGAAGACACTTCTCATGCTTTCGCCCACAAAACCGAGGGCATCGATCGGAGAGAGCCGCTGGTACGTGGGGCAGGGCGACAGGATTTCCACGAAACAGTACCCTTTGTCTTCGACCTGACACTGCATTGCCGTGTGGATAGCCTTGCGGGCCTTGCGGACGCCGGCAGCTCCGTCGATGGCAACGCGTTCGATATAGGTGGGGCGGTCCAGCGTGTTGATCAGTTCGCACATGCGGATCGGCGGCCCCATCGTTTCCACTTCCCGGCCGTCAGGCGAGGTCGATGTGCGCTGTCCTTCCATGGTAGTGGGGGCCATCTGGCCGCCGGTCATCCCATAGACCGCGTTGTTGATGAAGAAGACCGCTATATGCTCGCCGCGGTTGGCGGCGTGGATGGTTTCGGCGGTTCCGATAGCGGCCAGATCCCCGTCGCCCTGGTAGGCGAAGACGACTTTGTCCGGGGCGGCCCGCTTCATACCCGTGGCGACGGCCGGGGTGCGCCCGTGTGCCGCCTCGACGACATCGAAGTTCATGTAGAAATAGGCCAACACGGCGCAGCCGACCGGGGCAATGCCGATCACGCGTTCGCGAATCTCCAGCTTGTCCACCGCCTCGGCAATCAGCTTGTGCGCGATGCCGTGCCCGCAGCCGGGACAGTAGTGGGTTGGCGTGTCTGTCAGGGCCTCGGGTGGGCGACTATGTGGGGTGAGCGCCATCAGATTGCCTCGATCCGTTTCAAAATGTCTCGTTGCTCGGGAACGAGTCCACCCAATCGGTTCTCGAGTAGCACGTCCACCCCGCTTCCGGCGGCAAGTTGTACGTCCTCGATCAGCTGCCCCGCGCTCATCTCCACAACCAGGATAGTCTTCACTGTTGATGCCAGCTCGCGGATGCGGGCTGAGGGGAAAGGCCAAAGCGACACGGGACGCAGGAGTCCTACCTTGTGCCCACAAGCGCGGGCCTCGATGAGCGCGCCCTTACAGGCGCGGGCACTGCTTCCGTAGGCCACGAGCAGGATGTCGCAGTCGTCGGTCATGCGCTCTTCGACGCGCACTTCCTTGGCCGCGATCTTGCGGTATTTCTCCTGCAAGTGCAGGTTAAGTTTCTCAAGCTCTTCCACGACGAGGTACAGTGAGCGAATCATGTTGGGTGCACGTCCCGCTGCGCCGGTGATGGCCCACGGCTTCTTGGTATCCGGGGTAACCGGAGGTCGCAGCTCAAACGGCTCCATCATCTGGCCCAGCCTGCCGTCTGTCAGGATCATGACGGGGCCGCGATATGTGTCTGCCAGATCGAAGGCGGTGAAGGTGAGGTCGTGCATCTCTTGCACCGAGTCGGGTGCGAGGACGATCTGGCGATAATCACCATGACCGCCACCCTTTACCGCCTGGAAGTAGTCGGCCTGGGCCGGGGCGATGTTTCCGAGGCCCGGACCGCCCCGCTGCACGTTCACGATTACGGCCGGCAGTTCGGCACCCGCCAATGTAGAGATGCCCTCCTGCTTGAGGCTGATTCCAGGGGAGGAAGAGCTGGTCATGGCCCTTTTGCCTGCCGCGCTGGCACCGTATACCATGTTGATGGCCGCCAGTTCGCTCTCTGCCTGCAGAAATACGCGGTCGTTCGGCGGCATATACGTGGCCATGTAGGAGGTCAGCTCATTCTGGGGTGTGATGGGATAGCCGAAATAGCAGTCGCAGCCGGCGCGGATGGCGGCTTCACCCAGTGCCGTGTTGCCGTTCATGAGGACACGCTCAGTCATCCGTCACGTCCTCCCTGTCAATCTCGATTGCGGCTTCCGGGCACATGTCCGCACACTGTTTGCACCCGATGCAGCGCTTGTCGGCGTGGTTGTCAGGCACACGATATCCCTTGGAGTTAAGCCGTTTGGACATGATGAGAAGGTCGCGCGGGCAAGCGTCAACGCACAGTTCACACCCCTTGCATCGTTCCCGATCAACCCGAACGTGGAATTGTTTCGCCACGATTTCTCAATCCTCCCGCCGCTCCCACAGCAGCAACAGAAACAAAGCATACGGACCCTGCACCATTAGGCCAAGTCGAAAGGAAGGAAGGGAAGTACGAACAGCCGAACATTCGCGAACAGCCGAGGTGCGAAATGGGGGAGAGCTTGTTGTTCTGCAGCGATTCTTCGCCACTGCCCTGACCGCTCCGGGATGGACATGAAAGGCACCAAGACCTACACTCGTTGCATGGAAAGAGTCGTCAATAAAGCCAAGTCTTTTGTCGAGGCGGACGCGTGGGATCGAAAGCAGCACCGCATGTCTCCTCAGGAGCGTGTTCGCGCGAGCTGCGTGCATCGTAGCGTTCCCTGTATGACTGGCCCTTGAATTCAGGAAAGACGTCGAAATGCGGCTCGTCCACTTTGACGGGAGAGCGTGACCCCGGGCGTCTTCCATTAAGGATGATCCAGCCGACGAAAGGCTGTGGATGGGAGCCGAAGGCGTCCTCCCTGAAAGCGGTCCAGAGGTCCTTGGCTGTGCCCACTGCTTCCTTCATCCGATTGTTGAAGTTGTTGCCGAATGAGCCGACCTGGCTCTAGAGTTCAATCGCTGCGACCAACTCACCTTGGTGCATCGTGGAATATACACTCACGAAAAGGTGAGCCATAACCTGAAAGCAACACCACTCTGGGCCAACGCCGAAACGGCATGAGATACCTCCTTCGGCAGCACTTCCTGATACCGCCGAGTCGAAATCAAAGGGTGTAACCGGTCTCCCGCTCCCGCTCATGCGGCTAAAAGCTCCCTGTTCCC
>JAOZSS010000104.1:0-4132 GCA_029939545.1 Kiritimatiellia bacterium
CGGCTTCTTCCCCTCCATGATGGTTGACGAATGCCTACAGCATGCCGACGCCGTCAGTGTCGGCGAAGTCGAGCCCGTCTGGGCGACCATCCTGGACGATGCACGGCGCGGGCAACTCAAACCCCGCTACCACGGCGGCTCTCGGTTCGATCTTGCCCAGCTCCCCATCCCCAAGCGCGAAATCTTCTATTCGAAGGACGCGTACGACTGGGACGAGGATCTCGTGCAGATCTCACGGGGCTGCTCCTATGGCTGCGCCATGTGCGCCATACCCGAACACATGGGGGGCCGCATTCGCCTGCGTCCGATTGACCAGGTGATTCGCGAGATGAAGACGCTCAAGTATGAGAACGTCTACCTGGCCGACGATGTCCTCTTCTTTCCGCAGCGGCGGATGCGAGAATATGCCGAAGCCCTCTTCAAGGCGCTGACCCCATTGAACAAGAAATACTTTGTATCCTCGACCCTGGCCCTGAACATCGACAGCGATTTCCTGGACATGGTTTCACGTGCCGGCGTCCGCAATTTCTATTGCACCATGAACGTGGACCCGGTCTCCATCAAAGCGCTCCAGGGCGAGAAGAAGGAACAACAGCTCCTCGTGGACCTGGTCAAGCGGCTCGAAGACCGGGAGATCCGCTTCTTCGGGTCCTGCGCACTGGGCCGTGACTGGGATGACACCAGCATTGCCGACCGAATTCTTGACCTCTTTGTAGAAGCCAACATCAACACCTCCGAATTCTTCCTCTTTACGCCCTATCCCGGTGCCCCGCAGTGGGGCCGCCTCGAGCGACAGGGGCGTATCATTGACAGGGACTGGCGCCGCTACAACGGTGCCCATGTTGTGTTCCGCCCGCAACGCATGACGCCCGAGGAACTTGACGAACAGTTCTTACGCGTATGGAACGGCTTCTTTGAACTGAAGAAGGACCAGCACATCGCCAGCCTGGAGCCGGCGACATGGGAGAACAGCACTCAGGTCGTCGGCAAGCCGCTCCAGAAGCAACAGGTCAGGGGTCAAGCCGTGGTCACCGGCGTCGGACTCATCAGCCCCATTGGCAATGACCGCGAGACGGTAGTCGACGCGCTGAAGACGGGCTGCCACGGCATCGGTCCCGTGTCACGCTTCGACACCTCCCATTTCCGCACCACTCTCGGGGGACAAGTCGACGACAGCATCGTGAAGGAATGGCTGAGCGATGATGAAATCGAGGACTACGAGGATCTATACCTCTTATACGCCATTGCGGCCGCCCGCATGGCCATTGCCGACGCAGGGCTTGAATGGAACCGATCGGACCTGCGGCACGATGTTGCGCTTGTCCTGGGGACCTGCAATGGGGGTCTCATCTCCGCGGAGCTGGAGTACGCATGGAAACACGGCAAGAGTGACCGGGTCGGCGACGAGAAGTTGAATACACAGGCCGAGCTCTATGGGTTCGGCAAAGCCATGTGCAAGGCCCTGGGCACGACCGCCGATGCCTGGATCGTCACGACGGCCTGCTCGTCAACGACCGGAGCCCTCGGCTTGGCGCAGACACTGATCCGGCATGGGCGATACAAAACGGTGCTCGTCGGCGGGGCCGATTCCCTGTGCGTGGCCAATGCATCCGGGTTCGACGCGCTCAAAGCCACATCCAGTGAACGCACCGCGCCCTTTTCACTGCCGCATGGAATCAACATTGGTGAGGGGGCGGGGTTCTGGGTCATCGAGGACCAGGAACAGGTTATGCTTCGCAATGGCTCGTGGAGTGGCCGCATCGATGGTCACGCCACAACGTCGGATGCACACCACCCCACCACGCCCGACCCGCAGGGCAACGGCGTGACACGCACGTTGCAGAATGCACTACAGGATTCGGGACTGGCGCTAACCGACATTGGATGTGTCAACACACATGGCACAGGAACGAGCGCCAACGACAAGGCGGAGTCGAAGGGCATCGCGAAGTTCATTGGCGATACGCCTGTTCCTGCCATATCGCTCAAGTCGTTCTTCGGCCACTGCATGGGTGCCACGGGGATCATTGAAGCCACCTGCAACCTTTGGGCGATGGAGCGAGGATTCATTCCCCCAACGCTCAACTTCTCCACGCCACGCCCCGGGTGTACGCTCGACTATGTGCCGAACGTTTCGCGCGAACAGGACTATCGGGCATTCCTATCTGCCAACTATGCTTTTGGCGGCAACAATGCCGCGGTGGTAGTCTCACGGCGTGACACCGAGCCACCCGTCCACCCACCCGCTCAAGAACGCGTTGTGATTACCGGAACGGGAATGGTCACTCCGATCGGTCTCTCGTCACAAGCCACGTTGAGTGCTCTAAAGATGAACCACGTTGAATTGAGCCGTGTCGAGGGTCGGGGGATACACGATCTGCAGTCCGATCTGGCCGGATTGATTGACGATTTCACGGGGGGCGACGTCGGCTGCCGACTCGACTTCTCAGGCATGACACGCATCGGCAAGTTCGCGCTCGCCGCATCGGCTCTCGCCCTCCGCGACGCCGGGCTGCGCGTTGGACGCAAGAACGCCAACGATGTGGGAATCGTCATGGGGGTCTGCTGCGGCTCCTCAGAAATGACACACATGGATAGTGTATTCAGCAGCAATACCTACACCGCTCACATTGCCGGTTTCTCATCCGTCACTGCAAATTCCACGGCGGGCTACGTGTCCGCACGGCTGGCTTTGAAAGGGGTCAACATGACCCTCAGCCCCGGCCCACACGCCGCCCTTCAGAGCTTGGCCTACGCCTATGAAATGCTCACTGAGCGACGCGCCCACGCCGTCGTGACCGGCGCCGCCGATGAGGTCTATGGGCAGACCTACGAGAACTATGACCGTTTCGGCTACCTCTACCGCGGCGATGAGGAGAAGGACTATCGCCTGCGGCCCGACCGCACGTGCGAGCGCGTCCTGGGCGAAGGGGCGGCGATGCTCACCTTGGAGCCGATGTCGGTGGCCACTGAGCGCGGGGCCACGATTCTGGCTGAGATTCTCGGCTACGGCATGAGCACGGATGCCGAAGCATTCATTGGCCAGAACCTGAAAAGGGACGGACTGCGCCACGCGGTGCAGGTGGCGCTTGACCGCTCCGCAGTAAAGCCGGACGACATCGGGCTGGTTGTCTGGGCGCCCATGGGCAATGCAACCGACCTCAAAGTCGTCGATATCGTCAATGAGCTCCTCGGCACGCGGGCATCTGAGGTCCCACTGGTCACGACGACATTCAATACGGGGCATAGTGCCGCGGCATCGATTCTTATGTCCCTGTCCGCCGTGCTGGAAGCCATTCATAACGGCGACACGGCACTCTGGCCACAGCGGACGGGTATCGCGGACATCGACAACCGATCGTTACAGGAGAAGCCACGCACTATACTGGCCCTGGGCAGCAGCGATGAGGGCTACAATTTCGCGACGGTTCTGGGTACTGACGTGCGTTCCGCGGCTGGCGCGAAGCCGTCTTAATCTCCATACAGATGAGTCATGCAAACTAACGAGAGAACCTTCAGCAAGCAGTGCGAGGCCAGCTTCACGCCGGAGCAGGTCTCCGCGATTCAGGAGGAGGCATGGGCTGACACCTACCGCTATTGCTTCGCGAACTCCCCGTTCTACGGCCAACAGTTGATGGCGGCCGGGTTTAAGCCCGACAAGCCCCCTCCCCTGGCGGAAATTGCGGCGATTCCGACTATCGACAAGACGTTGCTCTCCGAGCAAACCGATGCGTTCGTTTGCGTACCCGACGAAAAGGTGATCGACATCGTCACCACGAGCGGATCCACAGGAAAACCGCTGGTAGCCAGGCTCACGGAGTCGGATCTCAAGCGTCTGGCCTACAACGAGTATCTCTCCTTTCGTTGTGCCGGTCTCGACGCCTCGGACCGCGTCGTGCTAGCCGTAACGCTGGACCGCTGTTTCATTGCCGGCATGGCCTACTTCCTGGGGTTACGATCGCTCGGCGCCGCCGTGATTCGTGTCGGTCCCTCAACACCCGCCATGCACCTGGACATCATCAGGGAGTTGCGCCCCACCGCCATCGTTGCCGTACCGTCGTTCCTCTGCATCCTGGCCGAGCTCGCCCGTGAGTCCGGCTACGACCTTGCCGCGTCATCCGTCACCAAGGCC
>JAOZSS010000104.1:4142-8218 GCA_029939545.1 Kiritimatiellia bacterium
TTGACCCCATTCGCACCGCCGATATGTCGCTGAATGCAACCGGCCGGCTCTTGGAGTCGTCGTGGGGGGCGCAGCTCTTCTCGACTTATGGCAACACCGAGATCGCCACATCGCTTTGTGAGTGCGAAGCCGGTCAAGGCAACCATCTCCACCCGGAATTACTTCACCTGGAAGTGGTAGACGATGAGGGCAACCCTCTGCCGGATGGCGAGGAGGGCGAACTGGTGGCCACGACCTTCCGCGCAGAGGCCATGCCGCTCATCCGCTTCCGCACAGGGGACTGTGCGCAACTCATTAGCACGCCCTGCTCCTGTGGGCGAGTCACCAAGAGGATATCTCCCATCCTCGGCAGAAAGAACCACAAGCTCAAAGTAAAGGGCGTCACCCTTTTCCCTTCGGCGCTACAGCTGGTTCTGGACGATGCCAAGGAGATAGCGGCGTATGTCATCATTGCGCGCCGGGAGGCCGACCTGTCGGATGCACTGGAGGTCAAAGTGTCCCTCGCACCCGGGGCTGGTGCGCCGGCGGTTCACCTGCTGCGCAACAGGATTCAGGCCGCAGTCAAGGTGAAGCCTGTAGTCACAGTTGCCACGGCTGAAGAAGTCGAACGCCTCCAGCAACCCGAAGGATCAAGAAAGAGACGGTTCTTCGTCGATAGGCGCCACTAACGGCCCTATGCCGCAAGCCACTATTCCTGATCGTAGAGAGCCGCAGAGTACAATGTCAGATTACTTCATCAGGCTGCACCTTTTCCTGTCGCGATACCGGTTGTCCGTCTGCGTCGTTGCGATCGCGGCATGCACGGCCGCGGGTTTGCTTGCCGCCAGCCTCCAGATGGATGAGGACATCATGCGGATGCTTCCGCAGAGCGATCCCGTTGTCAGGAGCCACTTCCATGCCTTCAAGAAACTGCGACAGACAGACCGACTGATCGTCGACATTGGAATTTCCGAGGCGAACGATGCGATTCTCTTTGAGGCGGCCGATCGCATGTTTGCCGCCCTCCAGCAAAATCCTGAACTGCAGGAGTTGACCTACCGTTTTGAACTGCGCGACTTCCCGGGATCGCTGCGCCTGTTGCACAACCACCTGCCCTCGCTCCTGGGGTCCCCCGAAGCATACGAGACCCTTGCCCAGAGCATCCTTCCCGAAGCCATGGTCGCGCGCCTGGCCTGGTTAAGGCAGGCACTGGCTCAGCCCCAGGGCTTTGTGGTCACGGATGTCGCCCGCGTCGATCCGCTCGGCCTGGGGACATCAGTCATGAAGCGATTGCAGTCGGTCCATGGCGGTGTGGGAGACACTCGCATCGTCGACGGCCGCATTGTCAACCATGACGGTTGCCATGTGTTGATCACCGCCATGCCCCGTTTTTCCTCTGCCAACATCGAACGGAGCGGCGTCATGATTGAAGCCTTGCTGGCCGATGCCCGCGCCGTGGAGCGCGCTTTTCCCGCACACAAGATCCATGTGGCGATTGGCGGCGGACACCGGATCGGGCTGGACAACTCGCGCCTGGTACGACGCGATGCCGGGCGGGCCGTGAGCATAGCGGCCATCGCCATGGTCCTGTTGTCGTTCCTTGCCTACCGACGCCGCTGGCTGGCGCTCATCACACTCGTACCGACCCTCGTTGGTGCCTCGATCGCCGGCGCCACGCTCTTCTTTATCGGGCAAACCACTTCCGGAATCGCGGTGGGCTGCGGCACGATCCTGCTGGGCATCACGGTTGACTACGCCATCCACGTTTTGTACCACATCGACAACGCCGCCCACATGGAGCGTCGCAGCATTGCTACCACAGTCCTTCACATTGCGCCGCCGATAGGATTCGGAGCACTCACCACCGTGGGAGCGTTTCTGGTCATGCTGCTCTCGCCCGTGGAGACACACCGTCAAGTGGGGCTGTTTGCCGTGGTCGGGGTAACGAGTGCCGCGCTCGCCTCACTGTTTTTGCTGCCGGTGCTGGTTCCGCTCTCCCGGCATCACGAGGCCAGGCCGCTCATCATGACGCGGGTATTCGAGCGGTTCTTTGCGTGGCGCGCCCGTCACCTCGCGTTGCCGGTCGTGGCCATCGTGCTGCTCAGCATTCCCTGCGCCATCGGCATCACCCGCCTCAGGTTCGAGGGCGACATCGCCAAACTCAACGGGGTCACACCCTCCATGGCCCTCGACCAGGATATTCTCTGGGACGCCTGGGGCGATGCCGCCTCTATGACCACCGTCGTCGTGGCCGCCCCTGCGATGCAGGATGCGCTGGAAATGAACGACCGCGTTGCGGCATCCCTGACCGCCCTGCAGGATAAAGGCGCAATCGTGTCGTACTCATCCATCGCGCCCATGTGCCCGTCGGCACGCACACAGAACCGGAATGTGACTCAGTGGAAACGCTTCTGGACCCCCGCGAAGAAACAGGCCCTTCTGTCTGACATTCAGCGCATCGCACCCGAGGCCGGATTCCGGGCCGACAGCATTGCCAGGACACTCGAGGTGATCGACGCTCAGCCAGACATTCTCACACCCGAGGCGTTGCGCCCCACCATGCTCGGCCAGATGATGGCGCAGCAAATCCATTCCGCGCAGGACGACACCGCGATCACCACGCTGGTCAAGCTTCCCTCCCCGGCACACTACGCAGCCGTGGCCAACCGTATCAAGGACGCCGTTCCGGGGGCCGTGCTGTTGAACAGGGTCGCGTTCTCGCAGCATATCGCGCGTCTATCCAAGCGTGGACTGGCACGCTTCGCCTTGATGGTCACGATTGCGGATGCCCTCATCTTGCTGCTTCTGCTTCGTCACCCCAAATGGGTCCTGGTCGTACTGCTCCCGATCGGGGTGGGCCTACTTTGGACCTTTGGCATGATGGGCCTGCTCGGGCTACCCATCAACATCATCAACTTTGTTTTTGTGATCTTTGTGATCGGCGTGGGAATCGACTACAGCCTGTTTCTCGTCACCGCTACGCAGGAGCTGCGGCGAGGTCGACCAGAACGGCTCGCCACCACAAGTGGGTCGATCACCGTGTGCGCGCTAACCACCATCTGCGGGTTCGGGGTGCTGGCAATCGCCCGGCACCCCGCCCTGCATTCCATTGGCGTCACGGCCTTCATGGGCATGACATTCAGCCTGGTGTCCACCATCCTGATCGTGCCCTACCTGACCGGGAACAGTCCGAGCGGTCAACCCCGCCCGGGCACCCCATCGCCTAAAGCGTCGCGTAGAGACTGACCGTTACCGCCATTGGCTCAACCTCTTCCAGTCTGCGGACGGTGTAGGAGGAGCCCCATGAGCCGTAGACAGTGTCCTGGGTCTCCAACTCGATCGATGATGTGTCGAAGCCGACTTCGATGCCCATCCCCACACCCCGGTTCCGCATGAACGACACCCCTACTCCTCCGTAGATCCCGGGAACGGTGTCTTCCACGTAGTCGCCCGTCGCGAGGTGCACCCTGACCCCTGTGAAGACATAGGGAGAGACTTTGAATCGGCTCGGAAGCGATACACGGACATCGACACCGAGCGGGACATCGATGAAGAAAGCATCGCCAATGATCATCATGATCGGCCCCAAGCCAAATCCGACACCCACACCACAGTCCCACTCGTAGTAGGGATGCACGAAGAGGCCCACCGGTATGTCGTCCACGGAGTTGACACTGTACCCTTCAGCCTCTAGATTGGTCTCGTAGATGTCAGTGATGTCACCGACACCTGACACGTACGAGAGCCCCAACGGCACCTTGAAATCTCCGGCATGCCCTCCTACAACTGTAAGCGACAGCACAACCGCCGTCGCAACCATCAGAACGCTAGCTCTACGCATGAACACCCTCCCCATATCGACAGACAAACCAGAGGCGAGGACACCTATCCACTTACCCCTCCAATTCTTGCTTGGCAGTATAGGCTGCCCTCCCCGCATGACAAGCCACAAATGCCAGCAGCCACGCACCTCAAGCCTCGCACCAGGATGCGCCCCGCGACATCTTATTGACAAGCACAGGTCGCGAATCTAGAGTTCCATAAATTGTTGCTGGCTGATGGCAGCCACATAAGATTGCAGGACGCTGTCTACCCGC
>JAOZSS010000105.1 GCA_029939545.1 Kiritimatiellia bacterium
TGCTCTGGTAGCGGGTCCCGCTGTCGCAGAGCATCGTGACGATCGTATGCCCGGGCCCCATCTGCTTTGCGAGCTTCAGCGCGCCCATGACGTTCACGCCACTCGAGCCTCCCACGCAGAATCCGTCGAGCTTCAGTAGATCGAGATGGCAGCAGGTCTGACGCAGGCGCATGAGGAGTGTCAGGATTTCCATGCGACTCTGGTTGAACCCCTTCTTCTTGATCATGCTGGAAATCTTGCGGCGTGAAGCCTCGAGCAGTTCTTTGTAGACGGCGGATTGGTCGGGCGAGAGCTGACAGGTGGAAATGCGCTCGATCTTGGGTGGTAGATCCTTGGCCACGTCGATCTTGAGTCGACGCATCAGGAAGGGCTGGAGCTTGCGGCGTAACCGTCTCTGCGCGGCCTCGGCCTCCAGTCCGCCCCGTGAGATGGGCTGCTCGTAGAGATGTCGGAAGACATCGTGCGCTCCGAGGTAGCCGGGGTTCAGGAAGTCCATGATCGACCAGAGATCGGATACGCTGTTTTCCATCGGCGTACCGGTCAGCACGATGCGCTGCCGCGCGCGCAGCCGCTTGGCGGCAATGGCGTTCTGTGTGGCGCGGTTCTTGATGTGTTGCGCTTCATCGAGGATCAGTGCGCAGAACTCGTGGTCGCCGTAGTATTTGAGGTCGCGCCGCAACAGCGCGTAGGAGGTGATGGCCAGATCGGCATCGCCCAGCTCCTCCCACAGGTCGTGCCGGTCCTTGCCGCTGATCTCCAGGACGGTGAGGTCGGGGGTGAACTTGCGCGCCTCGGCCGCCCAGTTGCCGACCAGGCTGGTGGGGCAGACCACGAGGGCGGGCCGTCCGTCCGACTCCGGGTCGATCCGTTGGAGCTGCAGCCAGGTGAGCGCCTGCAGCGTCTTGCCCAGCCCCATCTCGTCCGCGAGGATGGCCCCAAACCCATTCGCTTCCATGAAACGCATCCAGCTCACCCCGGTCTTCTGGTAAGGACGCAGGATGCCGTCCAGTGGAGGCTCCAGCGCAATGGGCTCCATCTTGGAGTGGCGGTTGGCTTTGGTGGCCTGTTTGCGCCACTCCTGCTCCGCCTCGATATCCACGCCGTCGAGCGCGTCGAGGGAGGACTGAACAAACGGCGCGTAGAGGTCGCTGACGCGGAAGCAGCCCGGCTGGTCGGTGGCGATGCCGGCGCAGTCTTCGAAGACGCCGGTCATCGAATCGACGGCATCGCCATCGATCAGGAGATAGCTGCCGTTACGCTCGATGAAAGATTCCCCTTTACGCAGGGCGCGCTGGATGTCCACGGCGGAGATGCTGGCGCCCTGCATGTCCTCGAAGTCGAAGCTGACATCGAACCACCCGGCATCCTCGTCGGGCTGGATGTGGGCCACCGGCGCAATGAAATCCATATCGTCGAGGAACGAGCTCACGCGTCCCTCGATATCAATCTTCCATCCTAGTCGGCGCAGGGCCGGCATGTGACCGCCCAGGAAGTTCATCACCTCGCGCTTGCTGACAATGTGCGTGAGGTCGTCGCCGACCACCCCCACGAATCCAGTCGGACGAAGCTGCTGTAGCGCTATCTGTTCGCGCGGCCGGTTGCGCACCTCGTAGCGCATCAGGTCGTCCGGGTCGGGCAAGGCAAACCCGGTACGGGAGTCGGGTTTGTCGGCAACGAAATCCAGGCCGTCGTAGACCGCATAGAGCACCGCGGAGAGTGATGCGGGGGATCCACTGACCTGTAGGCGGAACGATGGCGTGCCGGGGTCGACGGTGAACAGGTCCAGCGAAAGGTCAGACTCTACGACCGTATGCTCTTGGATTCTTGGCAGCTCGGCCCTGAGAAACCGCATGACATCCCTGCGCGGCACAATGATCGGCTCGTGGTAGATGGCGTGGTAGGGGCCGGGCAGGACGGATTCCAACGGCCAGAAATGGCCACCGCCATACACCCAGCCCTCGCGGCCGTGGACGATGTAGGCCGGGAATTCACCGGGCTGGATGAAGGGCAGTTCGGTATGCGTCATCAGGATCAGCTCGCCGTTCTCGCGGTCGAGGTCCATTCGCAGATGCATCTTCATGGGGGTCTCGCCCACCTGGAAGCCCTTGCCGTCGGCGCAGTGGATCGGGCGTCCGGCGTGGAGACGGATAACGTTCACGAAGTCGGGCAGCTTGAGCTCCATGGCGTGCTGGACGGGACCTTCGGCAATGTCCTCCATCACGAAGAGCAGGTTCTCGTCCCGTTTGCTGAAGGTGAAGGGCGTCTCGGTGTTGACCTGGTCGACGGGGACGATTTTGCGGCGTATGACCATGTCGCATGTGACGTTCACGAAGCCGCGGGGGAGGGTGGCGTTCCAGTCGGAGGCAAGGGTGACCCGTAACCCCGCCGGTGTCGCACCTGGGGTATCCTGGGATACGCGCTGGATGTAGTCGCCTTCGTCAATGTTGGAGAGTCGTTCGGCCTGGCGCATCTCGGCGAGATACTTGGCCTCGCGGAGCGGATCCGTAGCGCGCTTGATGAGCATCAGCGCCACGGCAATGACGTGCGTGCAGACGAGGCCCCGCTCCTTGTTGGTGTAGCAGGGACACTCATTTTGAACCAGGCCGCCCGGCAGAATCTTCAGCGCGGTCACGAGTTCGCGATTGCTCGCCAGGACGCTGCCGCGGATATAGGGGGCCTCAAATTCGGCCTTGAGCACATTACCGCTTTCGAGGCTGCGCTCGGCATCCCTCACCACGTCGGCACCGGCCCAATTGATGAGCAGTTTGCGTGTAAAAGGCACTTTCACTATCCGGCGTTTATAGCACAGAGGCGGATGGGAAGAAAAGCTCAGAGCTGGTCAGAAGAGAAATTTGGCTCTTCCGAAGAATCTGGTGCGCCAAGCAAAGCTTGGCTGTTTCTAACTGAATGAAAGGAGTCAGTCATGTGAATTGATCGTTGCACATGAAGCCAACCCAGCGGTGATCGGGGGTAACCCCGGCGTCGAAGCCTGGGAAGGCGAACGCGTGAGCCGTAGCGCAAGCGAACTCGAATCGACCGCGTTACGCAAGTCGAGGGTGACCAGTCTTCCAGATGTGCTGAAGCCAGCACTTGCCGGGAAGAAATGATCGAATGCACCGGCAAGGCCCTCCGGGGTGAAAGGAGACAGCGCACGCGGAAAGAACAGCCAGGAACTTGGGAGATCCGCCGTGATGTCGGGCAAGCCGACAAGCCCGTGGGGGAATCAATAACTTCGGGGGTGGTCGCGTGTGGGAGTCGGAGAGGCTTGTAGTAGTGATGAAGCGGGGTAACTCCCGTGGAGCAAAGGGGCCTCGGCGGAAGACGAGCTGAGTGAGAAGAGCGGGGAACTGATTGGTGAAACCTATGACAGAAGAAGCGACGGACTACTATCGCATCGACGATAGGCTCCTGCCGCCTAAACTCGCCGCGCTGAGACAGAAGCTGAGTCAAAAGGCCAAACAGGAGGAGCGATTTCGCTTCTACAGTCCAAATGCTTAGTCATCGAAAAGATCTTGCCTGCCGGGCAGTATATTCCCCATTTCTACCCACAGATTCTTCGGAAGACCCAGAAATTTAGCCGCGAAAGAGCGCAGAGAAAGAGGGGCTTGAACCACGGAGTGGTTCAGTATTCTTCCCTCTTTGCGTTCCGTGCGCTCTTTCATGGCCAATTCCCTTCCGAATGCATGTTGAATCGGAGGTCAGGCATGCGGTAGCCTATTTGAAAGGAGGGGGGATGGCGGTGGAATACGATATCATCACGTACGGCAACAAGCTGCTGCGGCGCAAGGCGACGCGGGTCGAGGAGGTCAACGACGAGACCCGCGCGCTGGCGCAGGATTTGCTGAAGACGATGTATGCCTCGGATGGGCTGGGATTGGCCGCCGAGCAGGTTGGCCGCGACGAGGCGATCTGTGTCATTGATATCCCCCCCATGCGCGACGAAGAGACCGGTACGCCGATGCGCGAGAATCCCGACGTACGCATGCCGCTGGTCCTGGTGAATCCCCGCATCATCGAACGTGACGGTGAGCAGGTGGGGTCGGAGGGCTGCCTCAGCTTTCCTGGAATCTTTGTCTCCGTGAAGCGCGACGATACGGTAACCGTGTCGTATCTCGACATGGAGAACGAGCCGCGGACCGCGCGGGCGACCGGATTGCTGGCACGCGCGATCCAGCACGAACTGGATCACTTGGACGGGGTCCTGCTGGTCGACCGCATGTCGGCCGTCCAGAAGGTTGCCGTGGCCGGTAAGCTGAAGAGGCTGCGTAAGCAGCGGAAGTGAAGGCTTGGAGGCGGGGTGCCCTCACCCTGCTCTCTGCGGCCTGAGGGCAGGCCGCCTCCAGTTTCGGGCGCAAGACGTTGCTAAACGGTCTCGCCTTCTTCTCGCGTCACTCGCTCCACCGGGGCGAGCTCGGTGGTGGCGCTTTTCGGCTCAGGCTGGTGTGTGCCCGATCGGGCGTCCGAGCGCGCGAGGAATTCATCGGCGAATGCCTGGTAGGCCTTGGCGCCGCGTGAGTGCTTGTCGTACTCGATGATGGATTGGCCGTAGCTGGGCGCCTCGCTCAGCCGAACGTTGCGTGGGATCGTGGTTTCGTAGACCGTCGCGCCGAAATGCTTGCGGACCTCCTCTACGACCTCGCCGGAGAGGCGGGTGCGCCCGTCGAACATGGTCATCAGGATGCCTTTGATCTCGAGGCGAGGATTGGCACCGCTGTCGCGTAGCTGGCGTATGATCCGGGTCATAACGCTGAGCCCTTCCAGCGCATAATACTCACACTGCATCGGGATCAACGCCCCGTGCGCCGCGGTCAGCGCGTTCATGGTGAGGATACCCAGCGCGGGCGGACAGTCCATGAGTACGAGATGATAGCGCCCGGCCATGATCAGTGGCTCCAGGGCCCGGGTCAGGCAGTGGAGGTAGTTGCTCTGGCGCGCGACATCGACCTCCGACCCCGCGAGATCCAGCTCGGACGGGATGATGTCGAGCCCCGTCACCATGGTGGGCTGCAGCAGGTCAAGCGCGCTACCTTGTCCGAGCAGGGCGCGGTAGAGGCTGGCACCCTCCTGGATTGGCAACCCGAGTCCGCTTGTGGCGTTGGCTTGTGGGTCCAGATCGATCAAGAGCACCTGCAGGCCGCGCTGCGCCAGGCAGGCCGCCATGTTTACGGTCGTCGTCGTCTTGCCGACGCCACCTTTCTGATTGACGACAGCTATAACGCGCGTTGTGATTGGGGTGGTGTCGATCAACTCAGCGATCCTCGATCATGCCGGCTTCCCGGGCGTAGGCGAAAATGCCGCCGGCGCTAACCACGGGGGCCACATCGCCGATGGGCTTCAGGTCGTAGACGGTGCCATCGGCAGCCGTCAGTGTGCCGCCGCCGATATCGAGCGTGGCCTCGTCCCCGGTCTTGAACAGGTCGGCCAGGCGCACCTGCGACTCCATGGGATACAGCTCGCCGGTCGCCACGGCATTGCGGAAGAAGATGCGGGCATAGGATTCGGCCACCACGGCCTTCAAGCCTGCGGCACCAAGCGAAAGCGGCGCATGCTCGCGGGAGGATCCGCAGCCGAAGTTGCGTCCCGCAATCACGATTGGGAAGGCCGTCTCCATCTGGCCTTCCTCGACGAACGGCGGATAGTCATCCGGCAGTCCGATCAGGGCGTAGGAGCCGAGTATCTTGTACTCCTCGGGAATGGTCGGTACCAGGTTCAGGTGCTGGGCCGGGATGATCTGGTCGGTGTCGATGTTGTCACCCACCACGTAAACCTTGCCGCTAATGACCGGGGCTGCGTCACTCATAGTCTCTACTCCTTACAGGAATTCGCGGGGGTCGGCGATGTGGCCGGCCACGGCTGACGCAGCCGCGGTGTAGGGCGAAGCCAGGTAGATCTGGGCCTGCTTCGATCCCATCCGCCCGATGAAATTACGGTTGGTGGTGCTGATCACGACCTCGTCCGTGTTGGCGCGGCCAAACGTGTCGAGCGGCCCCCCCAGGCAGGCCGCGCACGAAGGCGGCGCGATGTCGAGGCAGTCGGCGTCGGCGAAGATCTCCACCAGCGACTGACCGTCGACGTGCTCGCTCATCAGCCCTTCCGCAACCTCCTGTGTGGCGGGCACCAGGAATGTGTCCACGCTGACCTTACGGCCCTTCAATATCTGGGCCGCCATGATGAAGTCGGAGATCTTGCCGCCGGTGCAGGAGCCGATATAGGCGCGCGTCAGCTTCACCTCTGTCCGATCGGCAGCCACGGCATACTTGTCCGGCAGGTTGGGCTCGGCCACGCAGGGCACGAGTTCCGACAGGTCGTAGGTGCGATGCTCTCTCACCGGCGAATCCGGATCGCTGTAGAGCGGCGTAAAGGGCTTGTCCGTGCGCGCACGCACGTAGGCCTCGGCCTTGTCGTCCGATGCGATAATGCCGTTCTTGCCGCCGGCCTCGATCGCCATGTTGCAGATGGTCATGCGGTCCTCGATCGTGAGACCCTCAATGCCGTCGCCGTCGAACTCCATCGCGCAGTAGGTGGCCCCGTCCACGCCGACGTCGCCGATCGCGCGCAGAATGATGTCCTTGGCCGTAACGCCCTTCTGCAGTTGTCCGTTCAGCGTGAAGCGCAGGGTTTCGGGTACCTTGATCAGCAGCTTGCCGGTGCCCATCACGAACCCGGCATCCGTGTTGCCGATGCCCGTCGCGAACGCGCCCAGGGCGCCGTGTGTGCAAGTGTGCGAGTCGGTCCCGAAGATCACCTCGCCGGGTCGGACGTGTCCCTCCTGCGGCATGGCCACGTGGCAGACACCCTTGTAGTTGGCGGTGCCAGGGTCGTAGTAGTAGGGGAGGTCTTGTGCTTGAACGAATTCGCGCAGGATGTCGATGTTGCGGTGCGCTTTGACATCCTTGGTGAAGATGTAGTGGTCGGGGATGATGACCACGCCCTCGCGCGACCACACGGCGGCGTCCTCGCCGAACTCGCGCTTGAACACGCCGATTGTTCCCGGTCCGCACACGTCATGTGTCAGCAGGATATCAGCATTCACCCAGATGTTGTCCCCGGGCTTCACCTCGTCACGGCCCGCAGCGCGGGCGAGGATCTTCTCCGTAATGGTCATGCTCATTCTGATGGCTCCCTATCGCCCTCTCACCAAGGAGAAGAAGCGGTCTTCATACTCATCAAACAAGTTGCAGCGCTGTAGCTTAGTGGCCAGCGCTTCGATCAGCGACGCATCTCTGCTTGCCGCGGTGAAAGCGACATCGATCTCGTTGCGGACGCCGCGCGGTACCCCGCCTTCGTCCTCGAACATGCGTTGCTTCTGTAGCTCGCGGATATTGGGCGCGGCCGACTGGCGGATCACCTCCCAGAAGAGTTTCACCAGGCAGACGTCCCACGGATCATCAACCCCCTGCACGACGGCGGTGTGGGCGTGGTCGACCGACTCGACCTCGCTCTTGATGCGCTCAACAACACTCTTCAGATTGTCTGTGATCACATGCTCACTGAAGGCTTCCTGCTTCAGCGTGTAGCCATACTGTAGGATGCGGATATCCTGCTCATGCTGTTTTAGCCAGTTCACGTACTGCGAGGCCTGCTCGCCAAACCCCTCCAGAACGGTTTCTGAATAGGCCTCAGGCGTGATGATGTGCGGCTGGTGTGCCTGGATCCGACCCTCGCGCACTCGGATCTGGTCGACCGAATCCATCATCTCCGAAACCAACCGGTAATTCAGAACGGTGGCCCCGAACGTCTCCAGATGCCTTTCCGGCATCAGGACAATCTCGGTGTTGTTCACCGCATACCAAAAATCAAATGACTTTTTCTCGTCCACTGTTATCGCCTCTATACGTCTGAGAATTTACCCACTGAATTGCCAATACTACCATGACGTTTCCGCAAAGCTACAGCCAAAACGTGCGCAACGCGTGCGAGGGTGCAGAACAAGGATGTCACCGTCGCGGATCATGAGGTGTTGAGCAAGAGATGCCGGATGCTTCTCCCGCAGTGAGAAAGCTGCCATGCCCCCGAGAAGAGCTGCCCTCCTTCCTTCGCGGCGAGTGGCAGGTGCAAGCAACTGAGCGTGACAGGGCACGAAAGTGCTGTCATGGTGAAGCCCAAGTAGGGAAGGCTGGCTACATGAGGTTTTCAGAGGCCAAACAGGGACGAACCTTTGTCATTAGCTCCTTAAATCTTGATTCTTTGAGTAAATGAGTCGAACAATTTCATTTG
>JAOZSS010000106.1 GCA_029939545.1 Kiritimatiellia bacterium
CCTTTTCCTGGATTATTCCTTTCTTGAGCAGGAGCGGAAGACCGGTTACACCCGTTGTCAAGCATGGCTCCACCGGCGCAACGCCGGTGGTGGCCGACACTTTTCATGAATAATTCTGTCTAGAATTCTCATCCGAAATATCCTGTTGACGGATCCATAGCCGGCGTGTTAAACGTGGATTTTAAATAATAATTTAACTCGCGGTGATTATGACGGATACCGGTAAAGATACACGACAGCGCCTTCTGAAGAGTGCTTGTCTGGTTTTCTCCGAGAAGGGGTATCACCGATCCACGATTGGTGCTATTTGCCAAAAGGCTGGAGCCAATGTTGCGTTGGTGAACTACTATTTCGGTGACAAGGCGTCACTCTACGATGCCGTTTGGCGACACGCGTTTGAGTACGTCAGTAGGGAATGCCCGCTGGATGGGGGCCTCAGCGAGGAAGCATCAGCAGAAGCCCGCCTACACGCTGCCGTTCACGCTATGTTAAGGCGTGCGCTAAGCAGCGGCGATACGGGAACCTTCGCTCGCCTCATGGTGCAGGAGATGGCATGCCCCACGTTGACACTGGCATCTATCGTAGACGAAGCGATCCGTCCGCAGGCCGATCATATAGGCGGCATCCTCCGCGAACTGCTGGCGGGTGACGACACGGATCCTGGCGTGGTGACGGAGTGCATGCTCAGCATCATGGGGCAGTGCCTCATTCTTGCTGCCAATCGACCCGTCCGAAGTCGCCTCCTGGGAGACCGCGACTTCAGCGCTGAAGACGCCGATCGACTTGCCGATCACATCACCCGCTTCTCACTGGGGGGGTTGCACGTCGTGCGTGAGGCAATAACAGGGGGCCGCAGGCAATGAGAGTCGGGTCTTACAGATGTATTGGAATGGTCGCCGGTATGGCACTGCTGTGTTCCTGCGCACATATACCGGAGGGGACGGCCGTCCTGCCGGTTGCCGTTCCGGAAAGCTACGGACTTGCCACAGGTGGTGAAGCTTATCCGGATCGCTGGTGGACGGCATTTCAGGACGAAAAGCTCAACGGACTTGTTCATGAAGCGTTGGGCGGAAATTTTGGCGTGCGGCAGGCACAGCACCGGTTGGAGCAGGCGCAGGCTGTGGCCCGCCGCGCGGGGGCGGAGCGGATTCCTCAACTGAGTCTTCAGGGGAGCGCGGCACGCGGTCGGACTCTCGGCTCCGATGCAACGGGGACGACGGTGTTGCAGACGGGGAGTCAGTTCGGCCTCAACCTGGCGGCGTCCTACGAAGTGGATCTGTGGGGACGCGTGAGCGCGACGAAACGGGCGGCCGCTCTCGACGCGCAGACGGCGCGCGATAATCTGGACACCGCCGCCATGACGTTGGTGGCGCAGATTGTCGATACCTGGTATCTCCTGGCATCACTGGACTCACGCCTGGCTCTTCTGCGCGGTCAGCTCGAAAGCACCGCAGACCAGGTCCGCTTGCTCGAACTGCGATTTGAGACCGGACACGCCACTGCGGTGGATGTCTTGCAGCAGCGCGAACAGTTCGCCGCCCTGCGTACGCTGGAGCCACGCCTGGAGGCGGCCTTGGCGACTGGGCGTCACCAACTCGCGGTTCTGCTGGGGCGTCCTCCGCAATCGAGTCACGATCTCGCTCCCGTCGGCCTCCCGATGCTTCCGGCGTTGCCGTCAACCGGACTGCCTGCCGATCTCCTGGAGAAGCGGCCGGATGTGCGCGCCGCGCTGAACGCGGTACGCGCGGAGAATGAACGGGTGGCCGCCGCGCTGGCCGATCGTCTGCCGGCGTTGCGTCTGACCGCGTCGGCGGGGTACTCCGCTCCGGATGCGGCTGAACTGTTCGATAACTGGCTGTGGAATATTGCAGGCAACCTCCTGGCCCCGATCATCGACGGGGGGCGGCGGCGGGCAGAAGTGGATCGATCGCGTGCGGTGGCGCGCGAGCGCCTGGCCCGCTGCGGAGAGGTGTTGCTGAACGCCATGCGCGAAGTGGAAGATGCGCTTGTCAACGAGAGCAAGCAGGCTGAACTGATCGCACGACAGGCCGAACAGCACGATCTGGCCCGCCAAACCCTGAACCAGGCTCGTTTCCGCTATGAACGTGGCCTAAGTGACTACTTGCCAGTCTTGACGGCCCTCGGGCGGGAGCAGTCCGTCGCGCGTGACCTCGTCACGGCGCGCCGGGATCATTTGAGTTACCGCATCCAGCTCTACCGGGCATTGGGCGGCGATTGGATGCAAGCTGAGCTGGACGATGTAGCTCTAAACGAAAGCGAGAAAACAAGTGAGTGACAGACGTATAGTTGCACGCATAGGGAAAGTGTTGCTGCCCCTCCTTCTGCTGGGCTGCGCCGTGGGCGTGGCGGTCTGGTTTATCAAGACCAAGCCGGCACCTAAGAAACAGAAACGCCAGGAGTCAGCTTCGGTCGTAGAAACAGTTGTCGCCACTGTTGCACCGCACAGCGTTACGGTCGAGGCTATGGGTGTCGTCACGCCGATCGAGGATATCGTGCTGCAATCCGAGGTGACGGGGCTGCTTGTCTGGAAACATCCCAACCTGGCCCCGGGAGGGATGGTGCGGCAAGGTGAGACGCTGTTGCGCGTGGATGCAAGGAACTATGAAGCCGCTGTCAAACAGCAGCAGGCGGTATTTGAAAAGGCCAAGGTCGATTACGAGCTCGAGCTATCCCGCTCTGAGGTGGCCGCCCAGGAGTGGGACATGATGGGGACGGGGGGAAGAGATCGGAGGTCGGAGGTCGGAGGTCAGAATACCGCTGCGCGAGCCAGAGCACTGGCGCTGCGTGAGCCGCAGTTGCGGGCGGCGGAGGTGGCGGTTCAAGCCGCCAGTAACGCACTGGCGAGAGCCGAGCTCGATGTTGAGCGCACCCGCATCACGGCCCCCTTCAACGCCGTGGTCCTTGATGAGTTTGTCGATCGGGGACAGTTGGTATCTCCGCAAACACGCCTGGCCGAGCTGGCGGGAACGGATGCTTTTCGCATCGAAGCATCGCTGCCGGTCCGGGATCTGCAATGGATGACGCGTCCCGACGACCAGGGCGCGGGCGGCCCTTCCGCCACCGTGCTGCACGACATCGGGACCACCACGCCTCAGTCGTTCAGCGGTGTCGTCACGCGCGTGCTGAGCAGTCTCGACGGGACCGCCCGCATGGCGCGGATTCTGGTGCGGGTTGAAGATCCGTTGGGGCTGGCGTCAACGGGTACCCACAAGCGCGCATTGCCGTTACTGTCGGGCGCATATGTCAAAGTGCTCATTGAAGGAGTAACCGTGGAGGGGGTGGTGGCACTGCCTGGATCCGTGATACGCGAAGGCAGCCGGATATGGGTGATGAACGCGGAATCCCGCTTGGAGATTCGCGATGTAGACGTGGTGTGGCGACAGGGCGGCAAAGCGCTTGTGAAGCGCGGGATTGCCGAGGAGGAACGCGTTGTCAGCAGTCATATCCCGGCACCGGTTCCCGGCATGAAGCTTCGCGGCAAGAGCCAGGAGTCAGGGATCAGGAGGCAGGCGGCAGGGGCGAAACAATGAATCTTGAGGCGATCAAGAAGGGGCCGTTGGCTTGGATGGCGGGCAACTCGGTTGCCGCCAACCTGCTGATGCTGACATTCATCGTCGGCGGAATCATGGCGATTCCCCGCATTCGCCAGGAGGTATTCCCTTCCTTCGAGATCGATGTCATTCGCGTGAGTGTGGCCTATCCCGGTGCCAGCCCAAGCGAAGTAGAACAGGGGATTCTCTTGGCGGCGGAAGAGGCGGTGCGCGGGCTCGACGGTGTGGAGCGGGTCACGGCGTCGGCGGTGGAAGGCATGGGGAGCGTCGTGGCGGAACTGTTGTCCGATGCCAACGGCAACAAGGTGTTGCAGGATATCAAGAACGAGATCGATCGGATCACCTCGTTTCCCGAGCAGGCGGAAGAGCCGATTGTGAGCCTGATGGTTGTGCATCGCCCCGTGCTCTCCATCATCTTCTACGGGGATCTCGACGAGGCCACCTTGCGCAGCTTGGCTGAGAGTGCCAAGTCGGACATCGCGCTCGATCCACGCATCACGGTGGCTGAGGTCTCAGGCTCTCGTCCACTTGAAATCAGCATCGAGGTTCCGCTGGGTAAGCTCAGAGCACACAATCTCACGCTTGCCGCGATCGCCGAACAGGTAAGGCGGACATCGGTTGAACTGGGCGGCGGTGGCGTGAAGACCCCCGGCGGAGAACGCTTGGTACGTGTCGAGGAGCGGCGTGACTACGGGAGTGAGTATGCCGGTATCCCCATCCGCAGCACACCGGATGGCTCACGGTTGTTGCTGAGTGATATCGCCGACGTTCAGGACGGGTTTGCTGATGTGGATCAGGAGACGCTCTACAACGGCAAGCGCGCGGTCAACCTGACGGTTTACCGTGTGGGCGACGAAGATCCGGTCAGCGTCTCGAAGGCGGCGCATGAGTTTGTCGAAAAACTCAACGCACGCCTGCCTGCCACAGTGAGTACGGCGGTGGTGCATGATCGCTCGGATCTCTACCGCGACCGCATGGCGTTACTGATCAAGAATGCGGTGATCGGGCTGATGCTCGTGATGCTGGTACTGGGTCTTTTTCTCGAAGTGCGTCTCGCCTTCTGGGTGATGCTGGGGATTCCCATATCATTTATCGGCTGTCTGCTATTTCTTCCTTATCTGGATGTCTCCATCAATATGGTTTCGATGTTCGCGTTCATTGTCGCCATCGGCATCGTGGTCGATGATGCGATTGTGGTGGGAGAGAGTGTCTACTATGAGCGTGAGACGGGGAAGAGTGGCCTGGCGGCGGCCGTGCGAGGCGTACGGCTTGTGTCTGTACCGGTGGTATTTGCCATCCTGACCAATATCATCGCATTCCTGCCGCTTTTGTTCGTGCCCGGTATGATGGGTGAATTATGGAAGGATATTCCGACCGTCATCATTATCATTTTTTCCATCTCGCTGGTCGAATCTCTGCTGATTCTCCCCTCCCATCTTGCGCATCAGCGGGAACAGCCCACGGGATGGTTTTGGACCGCCCTTGAAACCCCGCAGCGGCTGCTGGGGGGCGGCTTGAAACGTTTTTCCGAGAACGTCTACGCGCCGTTCGTACAATTCACGTTGCGTCATCGCTACACCACGGTGGCGGTGGGGATTGCTATTCTTGTCCTGACGATCGGATGGTGGAAGGGGGGACGACTGCCTTTCCATCTCTTCCCAAAGGTGGAGAGCGATCGGGTGACGGCGACGGCTACGCTACCGTACGGTACGCCGTTCGAGAAGACGCGTCAGGTGACGGAGCATCTGCGGAAGAGTGCCTTGTTGACGTTACAGAATCATGGCAGTACCAATGCACTGGTCGGCATCTATGCGACTTCGGGCAGTTTGATCAGCGGATTCGGTCCGTTCGGACGCGATCCTGTTCGTGGGGGACATCTCACGGCGGTAGAGGTCAACTTGGTGCCGCTGGAGCAGCGCGCCATCACCGCCACGGAGTTCACCAAGCTGTGGCGCAAGGAGACCGGTCCGATCCCCGGCATTGAATCCCTGACATTCAAATTCAACATCGGGCCGGCCACGGGCAGTCCTGTCGATATCGAGTTGAGCCACCCGGACAGTGACATTCTTGAGGCTGTTGCCACCCGTACGGCCAAAGCGTTGGAGCAATATGCAGGCGTCGTGGAAATCGATGATGGCGTTGAGCTGGGCAAGGAGCAGTTCACCTTTAGACTCAAACCTGCGGCGCGCAGCATGGGAATCACAGCGCTGGATCTCGCGCAGCAAGTGCGGCACGCCTTCTATGGCGCTGAGGCGCTGCGTCAGCAGCGTGGCCAGGACGAGATCAAGGTCTTTGTTCGCCTTCCCAAGAGCGAACGACGTTTTGAAGACGACATTGCCGCCCTGATCCTGCATGCACCGGGTGGCGGTGAGATCCCGCTCAGGGAAGCGGCGGCGATCCAGCGCAGCCGGGCCTACCAGGAGATCAAACGCGTCGACGGAAGGCGCACCGTGAACGTCACCGCCGACCTCGAGTCGCCCCAATACGCTCCGAAGAAGATCCTCGACGACTTGAAGTCCGGTTTTCTTCCTGAGCTGAGCCAAGACTATCCGAATCTGGCCTACTCCATGGAAGGCGAGCAGCGCGAGCAGCGCGAGTCCATGGGCGGGATGGCGAAAGGGTTCCTCGTGGCGCTCTTCGCACTCTTTGCGCTACTTGCGATCATCTTCAAAAGCTATGCGCACGCCGTGATTGTTCTGATCGCCATTCCGTTTGGGATCGTCGGCGCCATTGGGGGGCATATTCTGATGGGGTTTGGGATGAGCTTTGTCAGCATCATGGGAATGGTCGCGCTGGCAGGCGTGGTCATCAACGACAACATTCTACTGATCAGTACGGCCAACGAATACCGAAGTGAAGGGATGACGGCAAGAGAAGCCGCCGCGCAGGCCCCGACGCGGCGGTTCCGTCCGGTGCTCCTGACGTCGGTGACGACATTCCTGGGCTTGGCTCCGATGATCTTCGAGACATCCGTTCAGGCCCGTTTCATGATTCCGATGGCCCTCTCCCTGGGCTTCGGTATCCTCTTCGCCACCCTCATCACGCTTGTGCTGGTGCCGTCCCTTTATCTCATCCACGAAGATATCCGTGAAATCGGGGCTGGTCGCCTCACTTCGCGCGGACAAAGGGCCGGGCCATGATGCCGCCTTCCATGACTTTGACATGGCTCCATCCGTGGGCTTGGAGCAAGCTGGCGGTTTCGTAGCCGCGCAGGGATACGTTGCAGAAGCAGATGATCTTTTTGGTCTTGTCTTGAGGTAGCTCGTCCATGCGGTTACGTAGTGCCTCCAGCGGGATCAGGACCTACCGATTCCGAGGCGCATGGTCTCGCTCATGCTGTATCTCTTGCGGGTGACGGGTTAGAAAGCTATACGTTCCACAAAATATCGGGTCTGGCCCACGCCTGCCCTCTCGGCCTCTTTCAGAAGCTGTGAGGCGAGATGCCGATTATGCTCCGTGAGCAGTCCGTGTTTGTCAAGCTGGTCTACCGCGGCAGCATCGATGGCCACGGGGTCGCGCAAGAAGAGGATGAGCATCTGGCGCCCGCCATTCGCCTTCGGTGGCAAGTTCAATATGCTCATGCATACCACGCGATGATTGAGGGTGTCGAATGCCGCCCGGGCATGTGCCGCCACGACCGACCGGAAATGCTCCGGCGTGGCATCTCATTAATAGGTAATGCCGCCAACGTCCATACCCGTAGGGTCAAGGAAAACGGTCTATTCATTACGACTCCGATCTTGCCTGGTGCATTTCACAATACTCAGGATGGTCAGCAATACCCCAAGAAACAAAGCCACCGAGACACCCGCCGAAAAATCCATCCACTGACAGAAGAGCAGGCCGGCGATTGAGGCGACTGTTCCTGCCGCCCAGGCGATCAGGAGGCGAACATGCCACTTTTTCGCAAACAACGCTGATGTGGTGGCCGGGATGATTAGGAAGCAGAAGACGACCACGACGCCCGCCAGCCGGACGGCGAAGGTAATGACGAGACCACAGAGCGCATAGAACAGGAAATCCCACAGGATGACATTTCTGCCCTTGTTTGCCGCTTCTTCGTAGTTGTCGGAGATCTCCTGAAACGGACGGCGGCACACGATGAAGCCTGCGCCCGCGATGGCGAATACAATGGCGGTCAAGACCAGATCCTTCCACTCGACCCACAGCAGGCTGCCGGCCAGCATCTCCTGTACATGCGTGTGGCCGCAGGTGCTTTTCCCAATCAGAAAAAGGGTGCCTGCCGCCACGATGGCGTATGTGATGCCTATCGTCGCTTCGATGGGAAGCCGAGAGACGCGATGGCGAGCCACAGCGAAGAACGCTGCCGCCAGCAAGGTGGCACCAACGGCGCAGGCCAGAGCCTGCGGGGAATCACCATGGACGTGAAACATCATGTGCGCCGCTATCGCGCCTAACGCAGCGATCTGGGCCACCGCGATGTCTATGAAAATGACCTCACGTTTGAGCACATGCAGCCCCAGGTAGCTCAGAATCACGGTCAGCAGCAGACACGCAAGCAACGGCAAACCCAACATGGCAACAATGCTCATGATGTCGCTCCTTCCGCGATACGCTTGCTCCCGATCGGCTTTGAAAATGAACGGATGGCGAGTGCCACCACAAAGAACAGCCCC
>JAOZSS010000107.1:0-5585 GCA_029939545.1 Kiritimatiellia bacterium
GCGTCACCCTCAACGAGATACGCCTGAAGGTCCGGGGTCTCTAGTCATGAGTGCTTCGGCCAGCTCGCGATCCGCAATGGAATCGACGTCGACCCATTCACGCACCCCGGGGTAGTCGAGCACCGGCTTGATGACGGTGTCATCGAGACTGCAAATGATCTCCGCCAGGCTCTTGTGCGTGGTGAGCGATACCGCCTCCAGTGTGCGGCGGCTTTGCTGCTGCGACTCCTCGCGGTGAGGCGGATATCCCTGGCCGA
The DNA here is from genome assembly GCA_029939545.1 of Kiritimatiellia bacterium. Taxonomy (GTDB): domain Bacteria; phylum Verrucomicrobiota; class Kiritimatiellia; order UBA8416; family JABMPJ01; genus JABMPJ01. The sequence goes on from JAOZSS010000107.1 coordinate 258, forward strand.
ATTCCGGCAGCGAGAAGAGACGATCAAAAATAAACTTCAGATTAATGTCTCCAGCCCAACCGTACCCAACAAGCAAGGCCAGCGAGATACAGTTGCCGCCATTGATTTGCCCAAACAGCCAGGCGTCCAGTGGCGTCTGAATCAAGCCGCACGCAACATGTGGATACTGTAGGACCGAATTCAGATACCCCTGCCCAGTACCACACCCACCGACGACCAAGTCCACTTTGCCAAGGTTCAGCAGGAGTGCTGACAGCAGACCGGTATGAATGTAGGTCAGCTCAGGGGTGGCGCCGGATTTTGTCATTCCAACGTTGATAATCTCATGCCCCCTCCCCTCCAACGCTGCCAGGACATCCGCATTCTTGTCCGCCGCACTCGTCTCGTTAATCACTGCTATCTTCATATCTACCTTCCCTCCCACACTCATCAATCAGAGACCCAACGCTCTGGACTTCTACGTATTCAAGAACTCGCCAAACAACTTTGCTTCATCGGGCACGACCGCCGCAATCGGTTTCGAAACCCAGGTGACGTTGAGGAAGTGCTTCCATGCAATATTTTCGCTGGTGATGTTTCCCCCCCATGTTCCGCAGCCGAGGGTCATGGTGAACGGCATGCCGTTGTCGTAGTTTCCGCTGTTTCCGTAGCACTGGGGCTGACGCACCATTATGCGGCTGACATGACACTTGAGCGCCAGCTCCATGATATGATCATCGTCCCTGCTGTGAATGCCGCAAGAGTGGCCATAGCCGCACTTGCGCGTGATCCGCTCCACATAATCGACGGCTTCGGAGAACTCACGGTACGTCCAGAGCCGCACAACGGGTGAGAGCTTCTCGGCGGCGTAGAGATCCTCTTCAACCGTCTCGTCACCCTCCACCATAAGAAATGTGGTGCCCTCCGGAATGCTCAATTCAGCCATCTCGGCAATGCGGGCAATGGGCCTCGCCACGATCTTCGGATTCAGGTGCTCACCATCCGGCCAGAGTGTGGCCTTGAGTTGCTCCTTCTCCACACCCGAACACAGGTGGCCCCCGTGTGACTTCAGGGCGGCCACCAACTCGTCGCGAATGCCTTCATGGATCACCAGCGAGTTCTCGGAGGAACAGGAGGTCGCGTTATCAAAGGTCTTGCTCAAGAATATCTTCTTGGCGGCGTCTGCAATGTCGGCCGTCTCATCGACCACAATCACCGCATTGCCCGCACCCACGCCGTAGGCCGGCGTCCCACTGGAGTAAGCCGCCTTCACCAGCGCCCCCGAACCCGTTGCCACAACCAGGTCGGCCTCCGACATCAGCTCTTGGATTCGTTCCTTGGTGGGCTTGGGCAGCACCTGCACGAGATCGAGCGGTGCCCCGACCTTCTCAAGACCTGCTCGCATATGCTCAACCGCCAGTCCAGTTGTCTTGCGCGCAAACAGGTGCGGCGCGATGATGCACGCATTCCGTGTCTTCAGAATGGAAAGTCCGTTGCCGGCGGGAGTCGACGTCGGATTTGTCACCGGCGTGACCGCAGCCACCACGCCCAACGGCTTGGCAATCTTCATCAGCCCTTTGGCCTCGTCCGTCTCGATCACACCGACGGTCTTCACCCCATCAAGGTCACGCAGCGTCCCCAGCGTTTTCTTGCGATGCTTGAGGAGCTTGTCCTCGTAAACACCCATTTTCGTTTCTTTGACCGCCAGTTCCGCACAGGCAACGGCGTTCTCTTCCTTGTAGAGTTCCCAGCCAACCGCCGCGACCATCCGGTCCACTTTCTCCTGCGGCCACTGCTCAATCACCTTCTGCGCCGCCCGCGCTTTTTCGATCAATTCATGGATAGCGTCAGCCATCGTATCACTTCCTTCTGTTGCTTCTCCAACGCTTCATCATCTCCGCCACATTCCATACCACCGTGTGCGCGCACGTTATGAACAACCTCTTCAGGCCGTTTAGCGCACACTACGCCCGGCTTCCTCCTTTGTCTGAATGCCCTTCTAAGCACTTCCATCACTCCATCTCCAAAATCGAATCAGGCGCCTTCGTCACTGTCAGGAGAAGCCGCCTTCCCCTTGTTATGGCCATCATTCTATTGATCGGCATATGCTCCGTCGGCCGCAGGTAGAAGATCTGGTCCTGACGAAGTCCGTTGAAATAGTCTTCAAATTGATCAGCGCCGTTGTCGTTAAGCTGCACCCCCTTGATGCGTGGACGCCTGGCAATTTCCTCCACATGCTGATTGGAGGAGCCGCAGATATGCTGAATCATGCCCTGATAGCAGTCGGGTACAGAGGCATCGTCCGCATCGGCAACCCACTCGCCGAAGTTGTCCGGCGAAATCATCTGCGTGGCGCAAAGGCTGAGCCCGGCATAATCGTACGGTGTATAGACATAGAAGGCATTGTGACAACGGATGGTTTCCTGTCCCACCGCCTTGATGAGCTCCTCGTACACGCGACGTGTCGTATCTGCCACCATCTTCAGCGCCCTCCCGGCCTGCTCCGAGTTCATGGCCATTTCGAGGAAGAACCGCTCGCCAAACAGGTTGATCGCCACGTTGATTGGCGATCCTACATCGGGCATGCTGATTACGAAGCGACCATCTGTCTGATCCTTAATCCACTTGGCGAGTTCAACCGTCTCCCGCAGGAGCGGAGAGTTGTCCAAGTCCGGCATTTGAAGCTCGGAGACTTCGCAGGTCTGTTCTTTTGACCAGAATTGCCCTTCAACCCACTGCACATCGTTGCCGAACAAGGCATCGATGTAGTGCGTCCCGTAGAAACTGGCCATCTCAATCAGGGGGTAGTAGAGCGCGCGGTTGTCCAATGCCTCTTCAACATTGGTTCTCACAGCGCGGATCTGATTCTCCAGCCACGCGTCACGATTCTTCTCGACCATGAGCAACTCCGGCTTCATCTGCCCGAGTTCCTCGTGATAGAACCAGACCGGTACGCGGTCTACAGGTCTCCCTTCGAAAACCTGCCGGAACTCCGCCTCTCTGCGGTCCAGTTCTTTCCATATGACGTCTGAGAACATGTGCGATCTTCCTAGCGACACACCGCTTTCGCAGCAGCGATGATATTTTCGGTGTTGACGCCGAATTTGCTGAAGATGGCTTCGTTGTCGCCGGACTCGCCGAAGACGTCCGGGAAACCGAGGCGCGTGAGATGACACGGTGCGTGCTCGGTGAGCACCTCCGCCACGGCGCCACCCAGTCCGCCCAGCCGACTGTGATTCTCCACGGTGATGATATGGCCGGTTTCCTTGCTCGCCTTGACGATCACTTCTTCGTCCATTGGCTTGATCGTCGGCATGTGGATCATCCTGGCCTTAACGCCTTCCTTCTCCAACTCACGCGCGGCGTCCAGGGCTTTCGGTGTCATCATCCCGGTGGCGATAATCGTCACGTCACTGCCTTCCTGCAGCGTATAGGATCGGCCGATCTCAAACGTGTGCTTTTCGTCGAAGATCACCGGCACCGGACAGCGCACGGTGCGCAGGTACACCGGTCCGACAAAGTCGGTTGCCGCGTACACCGCCTGTTGCGTCTCATACGGATCGCCCGGACAGATGACCGTCATGTGCGGCATGCAGCGCATCACCGCAATGTCTTCCACCGACTGATGCGTCGCGCCAGCCTTGCCGGTCGGAATGCCGCCGTAAGCGCCGTTCAGCTTCACGTTCAGCTTCGGATACGCGATTGAGACGCGGATCTGGTCCACGGCCCGCTTGGCAAGAAACACCGCAAAGGTGGACACCCACGGTGTGAAACCCATCGTACTCATCCCGGCCGCGGCACCGACCATGTTCTGCTCGGCGATACCCATTTGGTAGAATCGATCCGGATATGCCTCGCCAAACAGCCCCGTCTGTGTGCTGGCCCCGACATCGCAGTCGAGCACCACCACATCTTCATTCCGCCCCCCCAACTCCACAAGGGCCTGACCAAAAGCCAAGCGAGGTGCAATATTATCTCCTAGTTGCATTATGCATCCCCCTTCTCACAGCCGCAGGCATCTATCTCTGCCAACGCTTTTTCTCTTTCTTCCTCGTTCGGGGGCCTGCCGTGCCATTCGAACTTGCCCTCCATGAACGAGACGCCCTTCCCTTTGATGGTGTGGGCAATGATGACGACCGGGCCAGTCTTGGCAATCTCCTCCGCCTTTTCGAATGTCTCAACCACTTCGGCAATATCATGCCCATCACATTCCAGCACATCCCATCCGAACGCCGTCCACTTGTCGGCCAGCGGTTCAAGGTTCAGCGTATCCGGCACCGTCGCGGCCAATTGCACCTTGTTGTAGTCGATAATCGCCACCAGGCCCGCCGTCTTGTTGTGCCCGGCATACATGGCCGCTTCCCAGTTCTGGCCTTCCTGCAGCTCTCCGTCACCGATCAAGACATAGGTATTGAAATCCATGCCGCGCTTCGCGCGGCCCAGCGCCATGCCGATACCGGCCGACAGCCCCTGCCCGAGAGAGCCGGTGGACATGTCCACACCCGGCGTCTTGAGCATGCAGGGATGCCCCTGCAGCATCGACCCCATGGCGTCAAACGAACCCAACTCCTTCTCGTGGAAGTAGCCGCGGTTGGCCAGCACCGCATAGTAACCCGGACTCGAGTGTCCCTTACTCAACAGAAAGCGATCCCGCTCCGGCATATCGGGGTTGCCCGGATCGATGTTCATCACATGGAAGTAGAGCGCCACCAGAATCTCCACCTCCGAAAGCGATCCTCCCGTATGCCCGCATTGCGCATCCGCGATCGTGTTGATGATCATCTTCCGCACATACCGACATGTCTGCTTCAGTTCCTGAACTTCATTTTCAGATAACCTGCTCATGCTTCTATGTTCTCCTCTATTCTTGAGACTATTTGTGCCATTGCAGCAGCGTTCTCACCGTTCGGTTGATCTTCTTGAGCCGCGACTCGGAATAGATATAATTCACCATGACACCGCACGAGTCTTCGACACCACGGTCGGACAGGTTCGCTGCGAAATTTATGTTGCGGCGGCTGAATCTGGCACCGTTTCCGACGTGGAAATTGGCGACGGGATTCAGCAGTCTGCCGGGACGTCTCGTCTCTTTTGCAACATGGTAGTAGGCCGCTTCTGTGAGCGGCTTTTCCAGCAGCGCCAAGTACTCTTCGTCTTCGATCCACGACGGATCGGCAAGAATCTCACTGAGTGCCGAGGCGAAGTCCTTCGCCTCGCTCTCGGTTCGCTCGGCGTGGCAAATCACGAGCGATCGCTTGCGCGCTTCCGAAAACAGGGCCTCAAGATCTTTTCTCTTCAGGGAAAACTTCTTGTCATCGCCCTGAAGAATGCGTTCAAGGTATCGCTCCC
>JAOZSS010000107.1:5595-8142 GCA_029939545.1 Kiritimatiellia bacterium
CGAAGGTCTTGATTTCCGGATGATCCCGCTTGATCGCATCGACAACCTGGAAGATCAAGACCTTGCCCAAGCCCAGCCCTGCCAAGCCATTCTGACTGTTGTTGATGGAATAGAAGACAGCCGTATCCGGATTCTTGACCGGACCGGTTTGTTGATCTCCCTTGCGAATGATCTCGGAGATGGAACGTGTAACGCCCCTTGTCAGGGCGACCTCAATGAATATGACGATTTCTTCCGGCATGGCATGATGAAACAGCGCGAAACAGCGGCGATCCAGACCAAGCCGACTTCCCATTTCGTCGATACTCGTCATGGGATGGACCATGTCGTGTTCCCTGAGGAACTGAATATGCCGATAGGATGAATCCTGCGTTATCTCCCTGAGAAACAGGAAGCCCTGTTGAAACCACGTATTGAACAGGCCAGCTATGTCCGCATCGACCAGATCCAGGTGTGGCGACTTCCGTCGCTGGGCCGCAAGCAGATCGGCACGGAAGTCCAACAGGAATCGCAGGCCGCCGTGAATGTTGAGAAACCCGCGGAACGCCGCAAGCCTGGGTGATTCCATCTTGTGCCGCAACGCGCTTACGCCGCGCCCCCACTCGACGGAGTCGCTGCCGTCCGCTTCCAGCAGTTCTCGAAGATGTCCCTCGATGTCCTCCTTGCGTACCTCCATGCCACGAAGCATCGCGTCAAACAGCAGGGGCTTCTCCTCCTGTGTAAGATCCATGTACTGTGTCTGAAACCTCTTAAGAATATCGATAGACGGGGCCTGCGTCGCATGAATAGCGGAAAGGGTTCCGACAAGCCCCTGTATCCGGCGGTCAGACGTCACTCCCAAACTATCGCTTTGCGCTGTCTTCTTGCTCATCGTGTTATCCCTCGTTCGTTCGGGTCGGCCGACCCGCGACTACAGCCCGATTTCATGTCGCAACGCCTGCACCTCATCGCACCAGTTGCCCACATTCCAGCGTCCAAACACACCCATGTTGCCCAACGCATCCGGTCCGTAATAGACCGGCACATAGACCAGCGACAGTCCGTCGTACGCTTTGGCCTTGTTCAGGGCCGCGATGAGTTCCTCGGGGGAATGACCTCCATGCAGGGCGTGAACGCCCTTGAACGCACTCGCCATCGCCACATAGTCCACCTCCACATGATCGTTCGTGGAGAAATCAGTGCCGAACTGGCCCGTCTGGAGGCCCGAAATTGCGGCCATGCGGCGGTTGTCGAGCAGCAGAATGCAGCCGGTTGCGCCATGCTCCACACCATCAATCAGAATTTGAGGATTCATCATGAAGGATCCATCGCCCGTGAAGGCCACTCCATAGAACCTGTTCTCCGGCGACGCCGTACCGCTGGCCAGCAGCGCTGACACCGCAAACCCCATATAGCTCGCACCCGTGTCCGTGAAGGTGCGGCCCAGGCGATCATCCTCGACGATCTGGAACCCGTTCGCCTGCACATCTCCGGCATCGAAGAACGAGACTGCACCGTTCTCGCGCCCCCAGTCTGCGGCCACCTTGATCGCGGCCGGCTGCGTTAACACCTCGCGCCCAAACACCTCATCGAACAGACACGGCGTGGCATAGCGCTCAGCCTTGAACGACTCCCATTCTTCCTTTTTCGCACGACATTCAGTCAGCCATGGCGACTCATCGTCCGCATGGTCTTCTGCTCCTGCATTCCTGAGGGCATCGTTCAGCCGCCGCAACGTTGCACGCATATCGCCCACCAGCGCCGTGGTGCGCCCATAGTGTGTCGCCGCATCCGTGTCCGCATTGATGTTGATAACATGTTTGGCATTCGGGTAGCCCGTACGGCTACTGTCCGCCTGGCAGACCGAGCGCGATCCCAGCGAGACCAACAGGTCCGCTTCATCCATGGCGTAGTTGCCGCAGAGGCTTCCTTTTGACCCTCCTACCGTCATGTTGCGCGGATGCGCATAGGGAATCACACCGGAGACCAGCGGGCTCGTCACGACCACGCCATCACATAGTTCAAGAAACTCCAGCAATTCCTTACCAGCCTCGCGTGCGCCTCCCCCAACCTTGACCACCACGCGTTCCGCCTCAATGAGGAAATTGGCCGCTTCCGTGTAACCCGCTCGGGCTGCCCCAGGCACGGGAGGGCAGCCATAGGGCAGTTCGTTCAGGTTGAAGCTATCGATCACGCTGCACTGCGTATTCATCGGCATCAGCAGAAAGAAGGGACCCGCCCGGTACGGGTGATCCACCGTGTTTAGCCCACGCCGCAGCGCAGTTGAGACACTGCCAGGCGTGTGCAGTGTATAGGTATCTCCCATGGCGCCGAACATGCGCAGGAAGGTCCCCTGCTCCGCCTTGGGAATCTGCTGCATGTTGGGTCCTTCGTCCTCCGTCGTCTCGTCACCACACAGGAACCAGACACCCAACCCGTCCGAGGCCGCTACGAGAGACGCCGCCAAGGCCTGCAGGGCACCGGGTCCGATCGACGTCAGCACGGCCGCCTTCTCATCCGTCACCCAGCGCAGCGCCGCAGCGGCATGTGCCGCCTCGATCTCACTAC
>JAOZSS010000108.1 GCA_029939545.1 Kiritimatiellia bacterium
AGTCAATCAGCCACCCTGTTTTCTATGTTTTTCCGCTCTCAGGCAGGAGCGGAAGGCCGGTTACACCCCTATTGAAGAAACAGAGTGTAAGCAGGGCAGACCGGCAATGCAAACGGTTTGACCGGAAAGACTGCCGCGACAACGAAGGCCGCTCTATAACGGTGATTTCCCGCTACCGCAGCGACCGCGATGGCATGTGAAGGCGTGCCTGCACGGGTCCGCCAGGGGCAATGGCGGAGCTGTTTGGGCCGTTCTGGCTTCACGCCGTCGACGTGACCAAAAGGGTATGGCGGGTATGTGTTAGCCTGGATTATTCATGAGAAAGTGTCGGCCACCACCGGCCTTGCGCCGGCTGCGTCCCGCCATAGCCGCGAAGCGCGACGGCGGATGGAGCCATGCTTGACAACTACAAGAGGTGCAAAGAAAAGGGAATGCGCCCCTGTTGTTGGTTCAATAGGCGTATTTCTTGCTTGTGCATGCTGTTCTTGGTATATATATCCATTCCTTGCATCGATCCCTTGTGACGGTCGTCAGTTCCCGGAGGCCAGAGAATGAAATCGCTATCCCGCATCTGTATTCTTGCTGTTCCGGTTCTCTCTCTTCTGACTGTTGCCAGAGCTGAGATTGTGGCGGGGTGGGATGTGGACGGGGTTGAACTGGATGAGGGCTACTCCGCGCCCTACACGTTGGCAGCGCACACGACGGCTACGCATATTGCCAGCGCCAGCATATCGCTTTCGAGCCACGTCACCAACACATTATCCGCAGACCAGTACGGGTTCAAAATTCCAACGGAGGCCTCACAGACATCGCTGGCCGGGGCCATCAGTAATGGGCATTACATGGCGGTTGAATTGACCGCAGCCGAGCCCTACGGAATCAACTTGGGTAGCCTGGAGATCAACGGCTACGCCTCGTCCACCGGATGTGACGATGTGGCGGTGCTTTCCAGCGTGGACGGTTTCTCTGCCGATGCTGCCATTGCCTCCGCAACGAACGTGGCTGGCGTAACCGGTGGCTGGGATACGGATGACAGTGGTTTTGGTGCGCCCATTAATCTGAGTGACCCGAAGTACAGCAAGTTGAAGCAGGTTACCTTCCGCTTCTACGGCTGGAACAGCACGAGTGTAGCCGGTCTCACCTACATCCGACAACTCAGTGGACTCGACCTCGAATTCACCGGCACCGTAGAGGAAATCGTGCCGCCCGGACTGTCACTGATCGTTAAGTAGGCGCGTGCAACGTTTGACAGGTGCGCGCGTGCTACGGTACATTTCCCCACTGATTCTGTGGGAGATTTGTCATGCCGACGTATGAGTACGAGTGCCGTAAGTGTGGACACGCATTCGAGAAGTTCCAGTCGATGACCGAGGAACGGATCAAGACGTGTCCGGAATGCAAGGGCCGGGTAGACCGTCTCATCGGGACCGGCGCCGGAATCATCTTTAAAGGCAGCGGGTTCTACCAGACCGATTACCGCAGCGATTCGTACCAGAAGGGCGCGAAGACGGACTCGAGCAGTTCTACCGCCGCCAAGGCCAGCGAGAAGACGTCTGACAAGAAGAGCAGTTCAAGCTCCTCCACTAAGGGGGACAAGAGCACCAAGACCTCCAAGGCAGGGAAGGGGAAGTCCGACACCTGAACGGCTGTTGCCGCGTCCAGGTGCGGGCCTATCCATGAAGACCTATCCGTCGGCAGAGCATCAGCCTGCACACCGGCACATGCTGCACGCTCTGATGGTCCTGCTTCTCGCGCTCCCCACGGTGCGAGGGCAAGCCGTTGATAGGGCTCGCCTGAATGCCCTGAAGACCTATCGCACACCCTCGCGTCGCTTCGTCGTATTAGGTCCCAACACCCTGGATAACCTGGCCGCAGGGCGGTGGGCGGAAACAGTGAGCGACCGTGTCGAGGCTGTCGTCGGCGGAGCGATCCCTTTCAACCGCCGCGAGATACGGATAGTCATCCGTTCGGAGACGAATGCAACAACCGGTACGGTCGCCGTGGCGGAATGTGCGCCCCGCGCGTTGACGCAGGGACTGGAGTCGGGTCGCCTCGTGCAGCGGATGGTTATCTCAAGAATTGAGTGTCTGGCAGAGGAGTCGATCCATCTCGCTTTCTGTCGCCTGCTGCTGGAGGGCTTCTTCCCGTCCTCCCGTTTCAATCCCGACCCGGCACAGGTTCCGCGCTGGCTGACCGTCGGACTGGTCCGCAACCTGTGGCGCACGCAGCGCGGGGAAGACGCGTTCACCATGGTGGAGCTGTGGCGACAAGGGCGCGTGCCGACGCTGGCCGATTGGCTGGGGCGTGATGCAGGCGAGTGGGACGTGGCTACAGACGGCCCCATGAGCGCGCTCCTGCTGGCTTGGCTGGTAGAACCGCCGGCCGGCTACGCGCGTGTGGGGCGGCTGCTGGACCACTTGGATAATGGAGTTTTCATTGGGAGCGACCTGCTTGCCATCGAGGTGCTGGGGAGAGGTGCGGACCCCTCTGACTTGGAGGTTGCCTGGGACGGATGGATTATGCGCCAGCAGCGCAAGGTGTTTCGCCCCGGAACCACGCCGCCGGATGTCCTGAAACAGCTAGCCGCCGAGTTGTTGCTTTATCCCGGGGTATTTGGTATTCCCTTGGCCAGCGATATAGAGCGAGGGGCCGGGTTCGCTGCGCTGATCGAAAGGCGCAAGGCGGATTGGATGGCCGCTTTCTGCCGAATCAAGCTGGCGTCCCTGCAGGCGTTGGTCGCAGGGCGGGGGGCGGCGGTCCAACAGATCGTGGAGCGATATGGTGCCTTCCTTGATGCAGTGGAGCGCGGCAAACGACCCGGTCGGTTGAGAGCGCTTCTGGACGAGGCGGAGGCCGCGTTGCGCGAGCAGGAGACGATGATGCTTGGCGCAGCGGATGGGATAGATCATGACAGCACAGACACGCAAGACGCTGGTAGGCAAGATCGATAGCCAGGTTCTGGCCTTCACGGTCGGCAAAGACCCGATCCTCGATGGGGCGCTGGCCGAGGTCGACTGCATCGGCTCTGCCGCGCACGCCGCCATGTTGGCCACCCTCGATGTGGGCAGCGGTCCTGTCCTGTCTAAAAAGGATCTCGCCGTAACCCTTGTCGCCCTGCGGGAGATCATCGCCACGGTCCGTTCCGGCAAGCTCCGGATTACAGCCGCGGACCAGGATGTGCACCTGGCCGTTGAGCGGATGCTGAGCGCCAAACTTGGCGAGGTGGGTCGGCGGATTCACACCGCGCGGAGCCGGAACGACCAGGTGGCAACCGACCTGCGGCTCTATGCCAAGACTGAATTGCTGGATCTGTTGAATGAAGGCGCCCAGCTCACGACGGCGCTTTTGGCCTTCGCCAAGCGGTACCAGAACGTACCAATGGTTGGCCGGACACACATGCAGCCAGCCATGCCCAGCTCGGTGGGGGTGTGGGCTTCGGCTCACGCTGAGAGCCTGCTCGACGATATGGCCCTTACGATGTCGGCCTATGATTTCAACGACCGGTGCCCGCTCGGCTCCGCAGCGGGCTATGGTGTGCCGCTCCCGATCGATCGGCAGCTTACGTCCGACCTGCTGGGCTTTGCCGCTCCACAGCACAACGTACTCTATGCTGGGAATGCCCGGGGTAAGTGCGAGACGGTCATTCTGTCGGCCTGCGTGCAGGTCATGCTGACCCTGTCACGGCTGGCGGAAGACCTGATTCTCTTTACCACGCCGGAGATGCCCTACTTCACGTTGCCGGCCGGTTACTGCACCGGCAGCAGCATCATGCCGCAGAAGCAGAATCCGGACGTGGCGGAGCTGGTGCGGGCGAAGGCCTCGCGGGTTATGGGACACATGACCGCGGCGATGGGGATTGTGAAAGGGCTTCCGAGTGGCTACAACAGGGATTTGCAGGAGGTCAAGGAGCCCTTCATGGATGGCATGGCCACCACGCGGGCGTGCCTGGCCGTGATGGCCAAGCTCGTGAGCGGCATGACGGCCGATCCGAAGGCCTTGCTGGCCGCTTTCGAAGTCGGCGTGTTTGCTGCCGACCGGGCGCTTGAGCTGGTAGCCGAGGGGCTGCCATTCAGGGACGCCTACCAGCAGGTGAAGGAGAACCTCGATGCACTCGAGACCACCAGTCCAAAAGCTGCGATGGCGAAGAAGGCGCACCTTGGCGCCGCGGCCGGACTGGATATCGGTGTGTTGAAAGATCGGGTTAAGGCGGTTGAGCGGTTTGCCAAAGACGAAACAAAACAGTACCACAAATGCATTTCGTCCCTGTTGGGGACGAACTATCCTGAGATGGGAGAGTAGGCAATGAGCGGAGTATTCGGACGGGCGAAGATAGGGGCAGCCGGTGTGGCTGCATGGCTGGTGGGCGCAATGCCCTTGTGGGCCCAGGCGGCCGCCGGTACGGCGGTCACAGAGGTGGATCGCCTGTCGTGGCGGACCGTGGTTGAAAACGGCGGGTGGCTGATGGTCGTGCTGGCGGTGATGTCGCTCGTGACCGTTGCCTTCGTGCTCTACTTCCTCGCCATCCTGCGCGTGGGCGCGGTGACGCCCCGTCCGCTGCATCGCGAGCTGGTCGAGAAGTTGCGTGCCGGTGATGTCAAGGAGGCGCGCAAGGCCTGTGAGTACCGGCCCTCTCCTCTGGCAGCCGTCACGCTGGTGGCGATCGATTATGTGCTCAATGTCGCGCAGCCTGACGGCATGCTTCTCAAGGATGTCATGCAGGGGGAGGGGAGTCGCCAGGCCGAGGCGCTTGAGGGGCAGACCCGTTACCTGCTCGATATCGCCACGATCGCGCCGATGGTGGGTCTGCTCGGTACCGTGTTCGGCATGCTGCGGGCCTTCAGTGCGGTGGCGCTGGATATCGCCCAGGCCCGCCCCATGGTGTTGGCCGGGGGGGTGTCGCAGGCCTTGGTGACCACGGCTTTCGGGCTGATGGTCGGTATTCCGGCCATGATCTGCTATGCCTACTTCAGACGCCGCGCCGCGACGTTGGTTTCGCAGCTCGAGGCCGCATCGACCGACATTCTGACGGCCCTGCTGAGTAAGAAGGCTGAGACGGAATGAACTTCAAGAAGAACAACAACGGGCCCGAGCAGGGCTTCCAGATTGCGCCGATGATCGACGTCATCTTCCTCCTGCTTACCTTTTTCGTGGCCAGCCAGATCTTCTCCCAGTGGGAAACGGAGATCGACATCACGCTGCCGACCGCGCAGACGAGCGAGCAGCCGGATCGCATTCCGGGCGAGATCATCATCAACATCCGTGACGACGGAGCCGTGGTGGTGAATCAACTCGAGATGGATGAGGCCGCGCTAGATGGTCTTCTGACTCGGATCGTTGAGCAGTTCACCGATTGGGCTGTCTTGATCCGGGCGGACCAGGACACGCGCTACGAAGATGTTATCGATGTTCTGGATGCCTGTCGGCGTGCAGATATCTGGAACGTCTCGTTCGCAACCACCATTGAGGATGGCAACGCGCAATGAGTCGTCGTTTCCTGTTGCCGGGCCTCTGTGTTATGGGTTGCCTCGTTGCGGTAGCCACCGCTCAGCTTGCGGAGGAGGGCCGCGCACGGCTGGTTCTGGCGGACGGTCTTTTTGCGCGTGAGATGTTCGCCCTTGCCGCGCAGGAGTACGAGGCCATCTTACGTGAGGAGCCGGATCTTCCTGAAGCGGACATTGTCCATTTCCGGCTGGGTGAGTGCTACCGGCGGGCGGGCAAGCCTCTTGATGCCGACAAGCACTTCAGGCTGGTTTTCAAAGACTATCCTGAGAGCAAGTTTCGCCACCGGGCGGGATTCCGCCGCGCTGGGCTGTTCATGGATGCCGGGCACTATGATGCTGCGGCGGACCTCTATCGCGCCGTCCTGAAAGAGTCGCCTCCCTCCGATGTGGCCGCGGCGAGCTGGTACCTGTTGGGTGAGGCGTTGCTCAAACTGGATCGCGACACGGATGCGATCACCGCTTTTGAAAAGGTGGTGAAAGATTTCAAGGGTTCCGAGTTTCATGCCTACGGTCTGTTGAAGCTGGGACAGGTGTTGGTGCGCGGCGAGGACAAGGCCGGACACGTGCGTGCGCTCAAGCTGTTCCAACAGGTGGCAGACAATCCGCCCGATGCGCGGCTGGGCGCGGAGGGGTGGTTCCAGGTTGCTGAGACGCTGTACCGGGCCGGTGACTTTGAGAAGAGCGCGGATGCCTATCGTAAGTTGGGCAAGGCCTACCCCAAGGATATCCGCACAATCGAGTCGGGCATGCGTGCCGCCTGGGCCAATCACAATGCCAGCCGGTATGCCGATGCGCTGCGGCTTTGCGAGGTATCGGAGGCCAAGGGCGCAGACGCAGCAGAGTGGGTCTATCTCAAGGCAAACTGCCTGCGTCAGCTTTTGCGTCATGACGCCGCCGTGTCGGCCTATCGCGCCCTGATCGTCGCACATCCCGACAGCAGGTTTGGCAGTGCGGCACGATACGAGCTCGCGCTGGCGCTCTACAATGACGGCAAGCACAAGGAGGCCGTGGCCGAGGCAGAGGATCTTGTCGGGCGCGATCAGCTCCAGAAAGATATATACTGGCTTCTGGCCGAGTCGTATGCCGCCCTCGGTCGGGCCGATGACGCGGTTCAATACTACCGGCTTATCGCACGGGATTTCCCAGGCAGTGACGTGGCGTGTGAGGCCACCTACCGGTTGGCCTATCATCTCCAGTCACGGTCCGACTTCACACAGGCGGCTGAGAAGTTTGCCCAGGTCTCGACCCGGTGGCCGGATCACGATCTGGTTCCCCGTGCGCTCTTTGCGGCCGGCTACTGCTGGTCGCGCGCCGATAGCGATGAGAAGGCCGTGGCGGGGTGGAGTACGCTCGTCCAGAAGCATGCGACCGACCCGTTGGTCGAGGAGGCGATCTTCCAGAAAGCGATGAGCGAGGTGCGCCTCAAACGCGACGCTGATGCGCTCAGTTCATTGCGCGAGCTGCGCAGACGCTTCCCAAAGTCGGCGTTCGCGGTGGAGTCGGCCTACTGGGAGGGACGGCTTTTGCAGCAGGCTGAGCACTACGCCGACGCCGAGGCAAGCCTGCGCCTGGTTCTCGACGCCGATACCCGACCCGACCTGAAGCGTGAAGCACAGCTTGCGCTGGCCTACGTCCTCCAGTCGCAGGACAAGGATGAGGAGGCGGCCGACCGCTTCCAAAAGCTGCTGGGGACGCCGGAGGGTGACGGCCTGTCTGAATCGTTGCTCGAGTGGCTGGCCCAGTATCGACTCGACAAGAAGGATTACGTGGCGTGCATCGATGCAGCCGAGCAGTTGCTGGTCGATAAGCGGGTCGGCAAATGGCACCAGTCCGGCTGCTACATTCTGGGGCGTGCCTACGAGGGGCTGGGAAAGAGCGCCGAGGCCGGCAAAGCCTACGCGCAGGTAATTGAGCTCGGAGGTGAGGCGTCATACGTGGCCGAAGCGTCCCTGGCCCTGGGTGATGCGGCGATGGCGGCGGGTGAGTTCGAGAAGGCCGGCAGCTATTTCGAACGGGCCGCGACGCATCCCGGCGGCACCATCAGTGCACGGGCACGAGCCTACGCAGGCCAGGGCCGTGCTGCGCGCGCCACCGGCGACTTCGACAAGGCCGCACGCTACTTCATGAGCGTGGCCATTCTCTACAACGATCCCGTGTTGGTCCCCGACTGCCTGGCACAGGCCGCGGCCTGTCTCAAGACCAGTGGCGACGATGAGGGCGCAGACCGGGCCCTGTCCGAGCGGAAAGCCCGTTACCCGGACCTGCCCGCCCCTTCCAACGACTAGGCCCACTCTCGCGCACTTGGAAGTTGGGAGTTTCCATAAAAAATGGAGGCCGCTGTCTTGTGCACGCAACAGCGACCCCCGTGCCTCTCGTGCGCCATCCATCAGGGACTATCGTCACCAAAGAGCCGGCGCAAGATCAATAAGGCGTTAGTTTAACCTATCTGTATAAAGGGGGTGGGCGGTTAGCTCCTCCTGCCCCCATATATCCCTTCGAACGCACC
>JAOZSS010000013.1:0-14901 GCA_029939545.1 Kiritimatiellia bacterium
GGGAACTAAGAAAGGGATGAAGTGTAGGGTGCGTTCGAAGGGATATATGGGGGCAATTGCTCTTGCGTCTAATGGCGTATTCTGTGGTCGGGATCGTCTAGCTGTTCCACTCGGTTCTGTCGCTCCTCCCGTTCGGCGTTCGAATGTTCGGCTGTTCAAATGTTCGTACTTCCCCTTGACCGATGGACTTACTTCGATAGGCTTAACGGGTATGAAAACGATACGTATTGTTGTTGCCCTTGGATTGATGCTGTTCGTTGCCTCGTGTGCAACGTTGCGGGACCTGTTGCCGGCGAAGCCGGGGGCGGCGGTTCCGGAAGAGCTGGTCGAACCGGTCGCCCCTGAGCCCCTGTCTGAACCGGCACCTGAACCGGCGCCTCCGCCAAGACCGATTGCGGCCGGTGATGTGCGTATCACAATTGTGGCAGCTGCGGCGGTGCCGGATTTTCGTGTTACGGACGACGGGCAAGAGATCGGCGTGGTCGAAGGCGGAGGATCGCTGCAGTGGGATCGGCCCGGCGGAGTTGTTGCGCTGCAGGCGGATCCCGTCAGCAACAAGGAGGGCAGGGTCCGCTTTATCGGACTGCTCCTTCCCGGAGAGCGCGAGATTCTGTTGGAATCGGATCGTGATGGCACAGTGGCGTTCCAGGGAGGGAAGGCGGCACGCCTTTCCCAAGCGCGCCGGATCTCGCGACTGCATCGCCGAGCACAGCGATTGCCGATGGAGACCGCGGTGGCGTATCTCGAGGAGCGCCTTTTTGCTGCGCCGGCACCCGGGCGGCTGCGGAGCGCCTACGCCGATGCGGACCAGAGGATTGTGGCTGGCGATGGCGGGCCGGTACTGACGTGGTCTCGTTTCGACGCACGCGGGGGGCGCACCCCCAAGGCGGCGGCCGGTAGAGATCGGGGGCATCGCAAAGTCATGAAGCATGCCTTCGCCGACTTCGCTGATGCCGACATCCGGCTTGGGGTGACGGCGCGCGTGGCGCTCCGGCGCAGTTCCCGTGATATTGAGCCGGCACGCGCCTTCTTTCGGCTGGGCGGCGAAGGGTCCGTCAGTTCAAAGCTCGAGTCCCTGCTGGTGGCCCTGATGGTCTGTTGTCCGATGGAGAAGTGAACCGGAGTGAGGGTTAATGATCGGGGATGATTCCTTTTTTGGTAAGCTCGCATTGACATGCCCTGGGTGGCGTGATAAATCCCCGCGCCATGTTCATGGACATGGAGAGCCTGGAACTGGCGGCGCATGCGAAGATCAACCTCTATCTCGAGGTGCTTGGCAAGCGTGAGAATGGGTACCACGACTTACGCAGTGTGGTGGTGCCGATATCGCTCCATGATACGATCGTGCTGGAGCCATCCGACACGATCGAAACGATCTTCGACAAGGTGGACCTGCCTCCCTGTTGCTGTCTTGAGCTTCCCGATTCGGACAGTAATCTTACGACCCGGGCCGCGCGGGCCTTGAAGGAGGCCCTCGGGTATCCGGGCGGCGTTCGCATCCGTATTTCAAAGCGCATCCCGTTGGGAGGCGGTCTCGGTGGCGGAAGCGCGGATGCCGCAGCCGTGCTGCGGGGGGTCATGGATCTGTGGGGCGTTACCGTGCCTCACGACGAGTTGATGGCGCTTGCCGCTACGCTCGGCTGCGATGTTCCGGCCCTTCTGCATGGCGGCGCCGTGTTGATGGAGGGGGTGGGGGATCGCGTAAGCCCGTTCGAGCTGGGGTGTCCGGACACGCCTGAAGGCACGTGGTGGCTTGTGATCGCGAACCCGGGTTTCTGCATATCGACGGCGGATGTGTACGCAAGGCATGACTTGTCCTTGACTTCCGACGCTCCTCTCTATATCAATGCGGTTTCGGTTTTGGAAGGCGGGGATCTTTTCTCTGCCGGTCAGGGCCTTTTTAACAGCTTGCAGGCTACCGTGGTCAGGAAGTACCCGTTGGTAGGCATGGTCGTCGACCAGTTCGATCAGGCGGGTGCTTTGGGGGCGTTGGTGTCTGGAAGCGGAGCTTCTGTCTTTGGTCTGGCCCGCGATGAGGCGCATGCCGAAATCATGGCGGCGAAGGTTAAACAGGAGCTTGATGGAACAGTTTGGACCCGGATCGTGACATTGTTGCCCGATGGTGTAATGGCAGCACACGGGCCTTTGACGCCCTGAGTCCAGGTTCAAATCCTGGTCGGGCAACCACGATGGGGTGCCGAATGCGGAATGCGGAATGCGGAAGCCGGAGAACGGCGGCCGTTAAACTTGAAGCGTATATGAAGATTTTTAGCGGAACATCGAATCCCGTGTTGTCGGGAAAGATCGCGGAGTACCTGAGCTTACCACTTGGGGAGGTCGAGATCCGTCGTTTTCCGGATGAAGAGGTCTTCGTGAAGATCAAGGAGAACATCCGCGGACGTGACGTGTTCATCGTCCAGTCGATCTGCCGGCCGCCCAACGAGAACCTGATGGAGCTGCTGATCATGATCGACGCGATGCGTCGCGCCTCGGCTGCCCGGATCACGGCCGTGCTGCCTTATTACGGCTATGCACGACAGGATCGCAAGGATCAGCCCCGCGTTCCGATTACGGCCAAGCTGGTGGCGAACCTGCTCGTGGCGGCGGGGTGTAACCGGTTGCTGACGATGGACCTGCACGCACAGCAGATCCAAGGCTTCTTTGACATCCCGGTGGATCATCTCTATGCCTCGCCGATCATCGTGAAGTACCTCAAGGGCAAGAATATCGAGAATCCCGTTGTGGTTTCCCCCGACACGGGTGCGGTGAAAGCGGCATACGCCTATTCGCAGATGCTTGATTGCGGCCTGGCGGTGGCGGCGAAGCGGCGCATGGGCCCGGATGAGGTGGAGGCCTTTACGCTGGTGGGTGATGTTGAGGGCTGCACCTGCATTATGGTAGACGACATGACCAGTACCTGTGGGACGCTCTGTTCCGCCGCCAGCCTGTTGGCCGAGCGTGGTGCCAAGGATATCTATGCGGCGGTGACGCACTCGATGCTGACCGCGGAGGGATGCAGGCGCCTGCACGAGTCGCCGATTGACGAGTTGATTGTGACGGATACGATTCCGCCCTGTAACGAGGGCGATTTCCCGGTTGCGGTACTCTCCGTGGCCGAACTGTTGGGAGAGGCAATTCTGAGAATCCACGAGGACCAGTCGGTTACCTCGTTGTTCAGACTGTAGAAGGGGATAGGAAAATGGTGGCTGAAACGGTAGTAAAACTTGATAAACGCGAAGATGCGGGTACTCCTGCGTCGCGCCGACTGCGGCGTGAAGGCTGGCTTCCCGCGATTGTAGCCAACCAGGACGGGACCACGACGCCTGTTAAGCTGGAACAGCATGGTTTTGAGATGATGCTGCGGCGACACCAGAGCGACAACATGATTCTGGACGTCTCGATTGACGGGGCCCCGGCGGCGAAGGCCCTCTTGCAAGAGCTCCAGTACCACACCTTGACCGGGGCCGTGATGCATGCCGACTTCACGATGATTTCAATGACCGAAAAACTGGCCGTGAACGTATCGGTGTCGCTCAAGGGCGAACCGAAGGGCGTCAGCCAGCAGGACGGTGTACTCGAGCAGATGGTGCACGAGCTGGAGGTCGAAGGTCTGGCGAGTGACATCGTGGACCAGCTTGAGGTGGACGTTTCCGCTCTCATGATTGGGGACAGCGTGTTGGCCGGCACTGTGCCGCTGCCGAGCGGACTGACCTTGTTAACGGCGGAAGATATTGCGGTGGCGACTGTACTGGCGCCGCGTGTTGAGACCGAACCCACGGAAGACGAAGAGGGCGAAGAGGGTGAAGCTGGTGAGGACGCCGAGGAAGGCGCGGCCGAGGATGAAGAAGCCAAGGCTGAGGAATAGCGCCGGGAGCCTGCCGTGAACGTCATCGTGGGGCTGGGGAACCCGGGGCGACGCTACGAGCGCACGCCGCATAACGTGGGGTTCGCTACGGTGGATGTGCTGGCGGAACGGGCTGGTTGCCGAATGCGGCGCAGCTTGAGGTATCGGGCGCGATCGGGGAAGACAGTAGTGGCCGGAAGTCCGGTGCTGTTGGTGAAGCCCGAGACGTTTATGAATGCGAGCGGCCACGCGGTGGTGGCTGCCCTGCGCTACTTTAAGGCCCAGCGGGCCAACTTGGTGTTGGTGCTGGATGACGCGGACCTGCCCGTGGGGCGGATCCGGGTGCGGCCAAAGGGCGGCAGCGGGGGACACCGCGGGTTGGCGTCGGTGATTGAGCAGGTCGGGGGTGACGATTTTGCGCGGGTGCGCATTGGGGTCGGCCGCCGACACCAGGAGGAAAACCTGGTGAGCCACGTGCTCCGGACCTGTGGGACGGAGGAGTGGACGGCGATGGAGAAGGTGATCAAGTGCGCCGCGGATGCGGTGGAGCACATCGTCGAGTCGGGAACGGAGGCGGCTATGAACGTCTTCAACGGGCTTGAGGTGGTATAGGGAGCAGAAGAAGATGGCGTTAAAAACGTACGACATGATTTGCATTTTTCCGACCTCGCTGAGCGAGGAGGCGCTGAGCGATGTGCTGACGCGCATGGATGATGAGGTCGGCAAGCTGGGCGGCCAGGTGGTCTCCAAGCAGCCGATGGGCGAGCGCGTGTTTGCGCGTCAGATGAAGAAGCGTGATGCGGGGCTCTATATGACGATCCGCTGCGATCTTGAGCCGACCAGCGTGGTAGCGCTGCGGGCGCGTTTGAAACTCGTGGACGACCTGTTCCGCTCACAGATCCTTGTGGCGGAGCCAGAGGCTGAGGCCGACGAGGCCCCGGTCGAGGAGGTCGTCGTCGATGGCTGATCTCAATCGTGTATTCTTGATGGGCAACCTGACGGCTGACCCCGAAGTGCGCTACGCGCCGTCCGGTGATGCAGTAGGCGACCTGCGCATGGCGATCAGTCGCAAGTTCAAGGGCCGCGACGGCCAGGACCGTGAAGAGGTCTGCTATGTGTCGATCGTGGTTTGGGGCCGTCAGGCCGAAACGTGTGGCCAGTACCTACAGAAGGGATCGCAGGTGATGGTCGAAGGAAGCCTGAAGTTCGACCAGTGGGAGAAGGACGGGCAGAAGCACAGCCGTCTGCTGGTGCGCGCCAACCGCGTGCAGTTTATGGGGGGTCGGCCGCAAGGCCAGGGCGACGGAACCAGCCCGGCCAGCCAGGGCTCATACCGGCCCGCAGCTACTCCAGCTACTCCAGCTACTCCAGCCGCTTCTGCCGCAGCGCCAGCCGCGGAGCCTGCTGCAGCACCGGAGCCACCACCACCCCCGCCACCGGCGGGTGCAGAGAGTTTGGGTGATGACGAGAATCTACCGTTTTAAGGGAGAGTAAGGAGTAACAATGGCCAGGAAGATGAAGACAAAACGGACCACCAGGCGGCGTAGTGCCGACCGGGGGGCCTCGAAAGCAGCACGCCACCTCGAGGGCGTGAAAGAGATTAAGTCCACGGACTACGACTTGCTGCGTAAGTTCATGACCGATCACGGCAAGATCATGCCCGCGCGCACCATCGGTGCGAGCGCCAAGCAGCAGCGCCAGATCAAGCGCAGTATCCGCCGGGCACGTACGATGGGATTGCTTCCCTAGAGGAGGAGTGGCAGATGGCAACGGAAGTTCTGTTGATGACCGTAGTAGACGGTCTGGGTAAAGATGGTGATATCGTAAGCGTGGCCGATGGCTACGCCCG
This sequence comes from Kiritimatiellia bacterium, assembly GCA_029939545.1. Classification (GTDB taxonomy): domain Bacteria; phylum Verrucomicrobiota; class Kiritimatiellia; order UBA8416; family JABMPJ01; genus JABMPJ01. The sequence continues at coordinate 5,694 of JAOZSS010000013.1, forward strand.
CAACTACCTGCTGCCTCGCGAGCTCGCGGCACCGGTAACGGAGGCCACGCGCCGCCGCTTGGTTAAGCTACAGGCCGAACGTCAGAAAGGGGAGGCTGATGCCCTGGCGGGTGCCCAGGCACTTGCCAAGAAGGTTGCGGCCGCATCTTGCACGATTACAGTCAAGGTGGGCGATGGCGAGCAGCTCTATGGCTCGGTCACCGAGTCCGATATCGCGGATGCTCTGAAGAGCCAGGATATCGAGATTGATCGCAACCAGATTGTCTTGTCCGATCCGATCAAGGAGCTGGGCACATACGATGTGTCTGTGCATATTCATCCTGAGGTCGAAGCCACGGTTAAGGTGTGGGTGGTTGAGGAATAGGCAGTATGGTGACGGCAGCTTCTTCGTCCGTACCTACGGTCCCCTCGGACCGTGTCCCACCCTATAGCGAAGAAGCTGAGAAGGGCGTGTTGGGGTCGGTTCTGCTCGACTCCGTGCGCGTCATGGATATCTGCATCGAGCACCAGCTCGACGAGGAGTCTTTCTACGCACCGGTGCACCGCACAGTGTTCGAAGCCATGCTGGGCCTGCACGGTCAGAGCCGTGTCATCGATGTCTTGACCGTATCTGAGCACCTGCGCGACGCCGGCCAGCTCGACCGTGTCGGCGGCGTGTCGGCGTTGAATCAGTTCATCGACTCAACGCCCACTGCCGCCCACGCCGAATACTACATCGATATCGTCTACCAGAAGCACCTCCTCCGCCGCATCATCAACTGTGCGCGTGTTGCCGAGACCGAGTGCTATGGAGCCGTAGACAGTGCCGACCAGCTCCTGGGCGCAGTCGAACAGGCCTTCCTCGATATCAACGAGCAGCGGCAGGGCACGGTGATACCGTGGTCAACTGCCGTGAAGGAGACGATGTCCCACGTGGACACGATCCTCGAAACCGGCAAGGGGGTGACAGGGCTCTCCACGGGCTTCGAGAATCTCGATCGTATCACGATGGGATTACGGGCCGGCGAGATGATTGTCCTGGCCGCGCGTCCCTCAATGGGCAAGACCTCGCTCGCGATGAACATTGCCGAGAACGTGGCGCTGGGTAAACTGGACCCCGACGGCAAAACGCACCCGGTAGGTATCTTCAGCCTTGAGATGTCGTACGACGCACTTGCCATGCGCATGCTCTGCTCGCACGCGGGCGTGCCGTCTCAGAAGATCCAGCGCGGCTATGTGTCCAAGGTCGACCACGGCCGGCTGGTCCAGACCGCCTCGGTGCTGAACAAGGCACCGATCTTCCTGGATGACACCGGCGGCCTCGACGTGCTCGAGTTGCGTGCCCGCGCGCGACGAATGTGGAAGAAGCATGATGTCGAATTGATTGTCATCGACTATCTGCAGCTCATGCACTCCAAGGAGTACGCGCGCCAGGGCCGCCAGATCGAGACTTCCCAGATCTCGGGAAACATCAAGGCCATGGCCAAGGAGCTGCGCATTCCGATTCTGGTCCTGAGTCAGCTCAGCCGTGCGCCGGAACAGCGCGATAAGACCGGTCGACCGAAACTCTCCGATCTCCGTGATTCGGGCGCCATCGAACAGGATGCCGACGTGGTCTTCATGTTGCGTCGGCCCTGCCGCTATCCCGACGACGATCAGCACGAGGACAAGCTCCTGGCGATTGTCGATGTGGCCAAGCACCGCAACGGGCCGACCGGCGAGGTGCAATTGAACTTCGAAGAAGAATACACACGCTTCCGTGACCGCGCGCGAGGAGTGGACGATTTCAGTGGTATGGATCCGGAGGACGAATGAAGCGCACATCTTTTCAAATCTTGGTCGTGTTGGCCGCGTGCACCCTCTCGCCTGTGTGGGCGCAACAGGACTCCCGCTCGACGATTCGCGCGATCGAGGTGCGCAATACCGGTGCCGGTCAGATAGATCGGAGCTACATCGAAGCACACACGAGCATTCGGGAAGGGAACCAACTCGATCGCGCGGCTATTGCCCGCGACGTACGCAGCTTGCTCGATACCGGCAAGTTCAGTTCGGTACATGTCGACATTGAAACGCGTGAAGATGGCGTGGCCATCGTCTACAGCGTTGCGCGCAAGGTGACCCTGGCAAAAGCGGTCAAGTTCACGGGATCCGATCATCTGTCACGCCGGGAGCTGCGGTCAAAACTGGAGTTGGAGGTGGGCGACCGCGTGGACGATCACACCTTGGGCGTTCGCGTCCGTGCTATCCGCGAGGCCTTCCTGGAAGACCACTATCCCAACGTGTCCATTAGGTGGGATATTGAAGAAGTCGATCCCGAACAGGGCCTGGCGGAGGTGAGTGTCCACATCGAGTCCGGTGCCCGCTCCAAGGTCAAGACGGTTCGTTTCGAAGGCAACGACAACATCAGCTTCAGCGATCTGCGGCGTGCCATTCACCGTAAATCGCGCCTGAGTCCGCTGTGGCTTTTCCGCAAGCGGCGCTACACGGGCGACCAACTGGAAGCTATGCGGTTCGCCGTGCGCAGTATCTATCGCGAACGGGGCTTCTTGGATGTGGCGGTCGACTATCCTTCCATGGAGCTGGACAAGAAAGGCCGTCAGATCATCGTGATCAAGATCGTTGAAGGGGAGACCTTTCGCATTGACTCTGTGAAGGTGACGGGCGTGGAGACCTTTCCCCAGGCCAGCGTGGAGGCGCTGGTTGTCGCGCGTCCAGGCGTCACGGCTGCACACTCGTTGATCAAGGGCTCGGACCAAGGGATTCGTGACTACTACAGCAGCCGCGGATACGCCCATGTGCGGGTCCGCACGCTGCTGGAGACAGATCCGGCCGCGAAAACTGTGGCCGTTACCTTTGCCGTTACCGAGGGGGAACTGATCCGAGTCGGGAACATCCGCATCCGCGGTAACACGCGTACGCGCGACAAGGTCATCCGGCGCGAGATTCTGATCTACCCCGGAGACGTTCTCGACGCAGTGAAAGCCAAGCGCAGCAGGAGACGCCTGATGAACCTGGGCTATTTCGAGTCCGTGCGACTCCACGAGCAGGAGACATCCGTCCCGAACCGGGAGGACGTGGTCTTCGATGTGGAAGAGAAGCGGACCGGGCAGTTCCTGGTGGGTGCCGGCTTCTCCAGCGTCGACAACCTTATCGGGTTCGTTGAAATCTCGCAGGGCAACTTCGACATTCGCGGCTGGCCCTTCACCGGCGGAGGGCAGAAACTCAACCTGCGAGCCCAGTTTGGTTCCGAGCGGAACGACTACAGGGTGTCGTTCGTGGAGCCATGGTTCCTCAATCGCAGGCTTTCGCTCGGACTGGACCTCTACCAGACGGACCTTGATTACAGCGCCTACGATCTGGAGCGGACCGGTGCGGCCGTATCGCTCAGCAAGGCATTGCCCGGCCCCAACCGTATCTCCTTCCGATATTCCCTCGAGGAAACAAAGATCACGAGTGTCGCCGACACTAACGAATACGTCTATCTCGATAACGATAACGAATACGAATATGTCGATCCTCCGGTAGACACATACAGTTTTGCCAGGGAAGAGGATACGGTCAAAAGCACGTTCAAAACCACGATCATACACGATACGCGCAACAATGCCTTCATTCCCACACGCGGCCTGCGCGTCAGCCTGTTCGGAGAGATCTCCGGTGGGCCATTCGGAGCCGACCTGGATATCTACAGCGTGGGCGGTCGCTCGGCACTTTACATTCCCCTCTGGTGGGAGCATGTCCTCAGCATCAAGGGACGCTACGAGACTGTGGATGTCTATGGCGATACGGATGAAGTGCCCATCACTGAGCGCTTGTTTGCCGGGGGAGGACGAACCATCCGCGGGTTCGACTATCGTGACGTCGGCCCGAAGGTGGTCATCCCGTCCTCTGATGGTTCCGCCGCCACCAGCTTCAGGTCGCCCGGCGGGCAGAGCCTGGCGGTGGCAAACGTGGAATACACCATCCCGATCGTGAAGGGGGTGCGGATCGCCAGCTTCTACGACATTGGTGGGGTGTGGCGCGACCCGTACGACTTCGACGCCGCGACACTTGCATCCAGCGCCGGCATCGGGTTGCGGCTCGACATGCCGGGATTCCCGATCCGTATCGATCGCGCCTGGGACATCGAAGCAGACGACGATCTGACGGGGACAGACAAATGGGTGATCTGGATTGGGTATGATTACTAGGAGAAGGACGAACAGCCGAGCATTCGAACAGCCGAACTACGAAGTGGAAGCGCTCAGTGTGATGAGGGCAATGGCGCTTGCGTCTATGGCACATCCCGTGCGGTCCTGTAGTTTCCCCCGTTCGTAGTTCGAGTGTTCGAATGTTCGTACTTTCCCGCCGACGAGCGGGAGAAGGAGAGATGATGATGAAAACATTGAGTCTTGCGGTGGCTATGCTGTTGAGTGGGTCCATGCTTGGATCGGCGGCGGGGATGGCCGTGGTAGACATGGACCAGTTGGTGAAGGCGCATCCGAAGTCTGATGTGAATCGCCAGATTCTGCGTGACCAGTTTGCCGAGTTGGAGAGCGAGCGAGACGCGATGCTCCTGACGCTGGAGGAGAAGAAGAGCGCGTTTATTGATGCACGCCGCGCGGCGGCCGATCCGGCCGTGAGCGACAGCGTGCGCACCGAGCGCGAAGAAGAAGTTGCCGAGCAAATCAAGGCGCTCCAGGAGATGGAGCAGGAGATGGGCCTGCGACTCAGGGAACGGCAGCGCGAGATGAACGACCAGAAACTGCGCATGCACAAGCTGGTTGAAGAGGCTGTCCAGAAACTGGTGGCTCACGTGGCAACCAAGAAGGATCTGTCGCTCGTGATCGACAAGTCCGCCGTGGGTATCGGCGGCTCCAGCATGGTGGTCTTTCACGTCGAGAAGCTGGATATCACCGACCTGATCATGAAGGAAATCCAGGCGTTGCGGGATGACGACTGACGAGGCGAATCGTGCGGCCCGCACGGAGTGCTGCTGGCCCTACCTCACCCACGATCAGGTAGGGCCCGCTCTCCGAGCGGGCCGCCGTGCAAGCGAGGAGCGGGAACCATGACAGTAGCCGAGATTGCCGAACGCATCGCCGGTGTCGTCGAGGGCGACGGTGCCGTGCCGATCACGGGGTTGGCCGGACTGCGCGCGGCGCGGCCCGGCGATCTCTCCCTCCTCGTGAGCCCCAAGTATGAGTCCATTCTGTTGGACACGAAGGCGGCGGCGGTCTTGGTGCGCACCGATTGGAAGGGCCGCAGCCCGTGTCCACTCATTCGCGTTGAGAGCCCGGATGCGGCCATGACCCATATTGCCCTTACGCTTGCGCCGGAGTACCCGGGCACCGAAGCCGGGGTTCATCCTTCCGCCGTGGTGGCCGATGGCGTTGAGATCGGGGAGGGGGCCTGCATAGGGCCGCTCTGCGTGCTGGAAAAGGGCGTGGCAATAGGAAAGGACGCTGTGCTTGTGGCCTCCTGCTATCTCGGGGCCGGGGCGCGTGTGGGTGAAGACAGTGTTCTGCATGCGCATGTCTCTATTCGCGAGGGTTGCATCATCGGCGCACGGACGATCATTTATGATGGTGCGGTCATTGGCAGCGACGGTTTTGGATACGACCGGCAGGACGACGGAAGCTGGGTTAAGATCCCGCAGGTCGGCATCGTGGAAGTAGGCGACGACGTAGAGATCGGAGCCAACACCACCATCGACCGCGCCCGCTTCGGGCGGACCACTATTGAGAACGGTGTTAAGCTCGATAACCTGGTGCAGGTTGCCCACAATGTCGTGGTCGGCGAGAACAGTGCGATGGCGGGACAGGCCGGGATTGCCGGGAGTACGGTCGTCGGGCGTAACGTCCGGATTGGCGGTAAAGCGAGTGTGGCCGGGCATCTGAGCGTCGGGGACAATGTCATTATCGGCGGCAGCACTGGCATCGCGAAGGACCTCAAGCCCGGCGAAATCGTGATGGGGTTCGTAGGGCGGCCGCACATGACATGGAAACGGATACACGCCGCCGAAGAGCGTCTGCCTGAGCTCGTGCGCAAGGTGAAGGTACTGGAGCAGAAGGTCGAGGAGTTGAGTCACCTGTAGACCGTGGTCTGCATCGCGGCCCGCACGGAGTGCGGGCCCATCTGATCAAGGACGAGGTAGGGCTCGCGCTCCGCGTGGGCCGGAGTGGATCATCGTATGGAGAGAAGCTATGAAGATACTTGTCACCGGCGGAGCCGGGTACATTGGCAGCGTCACCACTGAGCAACTGCTGGATCAGGGCCACGAGGTGGTCGTGTTCGACAACTTCGAGCGTGGCCACCGCAGCGCAGTCGATTCGCGTGCGGGCCTGATCGAGGGCGATCTTCGTGACGCCCAATCCATTGTCAAGGCCATGTCGGATGTCGCCCCCGATGCGGTCATGCATTTCGCGGCCTATGCGCTGGTCCCGGAATCGATGACGAGTCCGGAGATGTACTTCGAGAACAACCTGCTGGGCGGCATCAATCTCGCCTCGGCCATGCTGCAGGCGGATGTCAGTAAGATCGTCTTCTCGTCCACGTGTGCCACCTATGGTCAACCCGAAGCTGTCCCGATCAGCGAGACCGAGTCGCAGTCGCCGACCAACCCCTACGGGGAGTCCAAGCTGGGGTTCGAGAAAGTGCTGAACTGGTACCGCGAGATCTACGGTATGCAAGCGGTTTACCTGCGCTATTTCAATGCCTGCGGTGCCACGGAAAAGTTTGGCGAAGACCATGCTCCCGAGACCCACATTATTCCAATCGTCCTACAGGTCGCACTTGGCAAGCGGGACAAGGTGTTGATGTACGGCGACGACTACGACACGCCCGACGGCACCTGTGTGCGCGACTACATCCATATTGTCGATCTCGCCCAGGCGCATATTCTGGCGATCACCTCGGATGCATCCGGTCCGTTCAACCTCGGCAACGGCACCGGCTATTCGGTGAAGGATATCGTGGAGACCGCACGCAAGGTGACGGGCCACGCCATTCCCGCCGCGAGTGCTGAACGCCGCCCCGGCGACCCCGCCCGCCTCGTGGCGGATGCCTCCCGTGCCCGAGGCGTTCTCGGCTGGCAACCGCAGGTCCCGGAGCTGGAGCCGATCATATCCAGCGCCTGGAATTGGCATGTGGCACATCCGGATGGGTATGGGGATTAGAGGAAGTACGAACAGCCGAACGGCGGAACAGCCGAACTACGAACGGGGGAAGGTGAAGGGTCTTGACCTCTATACTAGTGTCGGGCACCTGCTTGCGGAGCGAGGACTGACCTTGGCCTTGGCGGAATCGTGCACCGGTGGGCTTATCTCGCATCGAATCACAATGGTTCCGGGCAGCTCGGCCTATTTCCTGGGCGGCGTGGTGAGTTATGCCAACTCGGCCAAGGAGCATATTCTGGGTGTCGATCACGGAGCGTTAAAGGCACAGGGCGCAGTCAGCGCGGCGGTTGCGGAGCAAATGGCCGACGGTGTGCGTGAGCGCTTCGGGGCCGACATCGGTATCAGTGTGACCGGAATTGCGGGGCCGGACGGCGGTTCGCCCGAGAAACCGGTTGGCTTGGTGTTTATGGGCTTTGCCAATCCTCGCGGAGAGGTTAACGTGCGGCGGTACAAATTTGATGGCGATCGACTGGCGATCAAGCAACAGACATGTAGCGCCGCGATGGAGTGGCTGCGGGAGTATCTAAACGAAGAGGGGGGCAGCCCTTAATATACAAATTAACGTTGACGTATACGGCATGGATCGAAGCGAGGTAGTTAATTTGTGTTTTAAGGGTTGACCCCGGGGAAAGAAAGGGAATCAACATGGCGAAGAAACGTGAACCCAAAGAGTATTCCACCGACTTGGATGCCGTTCTGGCTCAGATTCGTAAGGAGTTCGGAGAAGGCGCGATCATGCGCATGGGTGATGCCAAGGCCTCCGAGGATGTGCCCGCCATCTCTACCGGCTCATTTTCCCTCGACCTGGCCCTGGGCATAGGAGGCGTACCGCGTGGCCGTGTTGTCGAGGTTTATGGACCGGAATCATCGGGTAAGACCACGCTGGCGATGCACATCATTGCCAACGCCCAGAAGGCGGGCGGCTTGGCGGCCATTATTGATGCTGAGCACGCTATGGATCCCGGCTATGCCGTCAAGATTGGTGTGAATCTCGACGACTTGCTCGTCTCCCAACCCAGCTCGGGCGAGGAAGCCCTTACGATTACTGAGACACTGGTGCGCAGTGGATCGCTTGATGTGGTGGTGATCGACTCTGTTGCTGCCCTCACCCCGCGTGCCGAACTGGATGGCAACATGGGTGATTCGCACGTGGGACTACAGGCGCGCCTCATGTCGCAGGCCTTGCGCAAACTGACCAGCGGGATTGCTCAATCCCAGACCTTGTGTCTTTTTACCAACCAGATTCGTGAGAAGATTGGTGTCATGTTTGGCAGCCCTGAGACCACGCCCGGTGGCCGCGCACTGAAATTCTACGCTTCGGTCCGCCTCGATATCCGCCGCATCGGCGCGATTAAGGATGCGACCGGGCGCGTTATGGGCAACCGTACCCGTGTCAAGGTTGTGAAGAACAAGATGGCGCCGCCTTTTACGGAGGCGGAGTTCGATATTCTCTACTCGCAGGGGATCTCCTGGGAGGGCTCGGTGCTGGATTCGGCACTCAAGCTTAACCTGATCACGAAGCGCGGCTCATGGCTTTCGTTTGAGGATGTGCAGATCGGCCAGGGCAGCGAAGCCGCCCGCCGCGCCCTGCAGGAGGACCCCAAACTCCTCCAAAGCATGATCGATAAGATCAACGCGCACGTCGCCGCCGAGAAGTAGAAACAGGAAAGTACGAGCATTCGAACATTCGAACTACGAAGTGAACTCACAACTCAGAACTCACAACTCAGAACTCCACACTATGACTGCTGACGAACTGCGTGATTCGTATTCAAGATTCTTTGCCTCGAAGGGGCATGCGGTGATCTCTTCGGCATCACTCATCCCTGAGAACGACCCGACGGTTCTGTTTACGACCGCCGGGATGCATCCGCTGGTGCCCTAGATCATTGGGGAGCCCCATTGAACCGGGGGATTCCACCGGATGAATATTATCGGGCTTATAATATTCCTGGTTATTGCTTTTTTCGTCCTGAAATTTGTATTAGGACTTTTCTCCCACCTGCTTCAGGTTTTCGAATGGCTGAGTTCAGACCTGGCAAAAATTGTCGGAAAGATTCTTGATATTGATT
>JAOZSS010000013.1:14911-23572 GCA_029939545.1 Kiritimatiellia bacterium
ACGTACGGGCGATATCGAGGAAGTGGGCGACCCGTCGCACCTGACCTTTTTTGAGATGCTCGGCAACTGGTCGCTGGGCGACTACTTCAAAGAGGATGCGATCTCCTGGTCCTACGAGTTTCTTACCTCGAAGGAGTACCTCGGTTTCGATCCCGAGCGCTTATCTGTCACGATCTTCGAAGGCAATGAACATGTGCCCTGCGATGAAGAGAGCCGAGCCATCTGGAACCGGCTGGGCGTTCCGGATGAACGGATCTATGCCCTGCCCATGGAGGACAACTGGTGGGGGCCGGCCGGACAGACCGGGCCTTGTGGTCCCGACACCGAGATGTTCATCGATACGGGCAAAGAGGCCTGCGGCGACACCTGCCAGCCGGGCTGCTCCTGTGGTAAATACTTCGAGGTCTGGAACGATGTCTTCATGCAGTACGACAAGCAGGCCGATGGCTCCTATGCCAAGCTGAAGCAGGCCAACGTCGATACCGGCATGGGTGTCGAGCGCACCATCGCCATGCTGCAGGGCAAGGCGAATGTGTTCGAGACCGAGCTGTTCGCGCCGATCCTCGCTGCAATCGAGGCCGGCTGCGATAAGCATTTCAATGACGACCCCGAGACGCAGCATGCCTTCAGGGTGATCGCGGATCACATTCGCAGCTCCGTGTTTATTCTGGGCGATGACCGCGGTATACGCCCCGGCAACCTGGGGCAGGGATATGTGCTGCGGCGCCTGATTCGCCGGTCGGTTCGCTACGCCAAGCAGCTTGGACTGGGCGAGGTGTTTGCTGCCCCGATTGCCCAAGCCGTGATCGAAAACTACAGGCATGTCTACCCCGAGCTGGAGCGCAACCGCATCCACATCGTGACCGAGCTAACCGAAGAGGAGCGACGCTTCGAGAAGACGCTCACGCGCGGGATGGCCGAGCTGGAAAAAGTGCTTGAGCGCATGACCGAGCACAACCAGACTACCCTGGCCGGTCGGATCGCTTTCAAACTCTATGATACCTACGGTTTTCCCGTCGAATTCACCGAGGAGATCTGTGGCGAGCGCGGTGTGACGATTGATCGGCCCGGATTCAACAAGGCCTTCGAGAAGCACAAGGCCGTCTCCAAGCAGGGCGCCGAAAAAGCCTTCAAGGGCGGGCTGGCCGATGCCTCCGAACAGACGACCCGCCTGCACACCGCCACGCATCTGCTGCACAAGGCGTTGCAGGATGTACTGGGCGATCACGTCAAGCAGCGCGGTTCGAACATCACCGCCGACCGGTTGCGCTTCGATTTCGCGCATCCCGATAAGATGACCATGGAAGAGCGCGAGGCCGTGGAGAAGAGTGTGAACGAAGTGATCACGCAGGACCTGCCGGTTGCCATGGAAACCATGGCGATCGAGGAGGCGCGCGAGCAGGGTGCCACAGCGCTGTTCGACGCCAAGTACGGCGAGCAGGTCAAGGTCTTCACTATTGGCGACTTCTCCAAGGAGGTTTGCGGTGGCCCACACGTCGCCCGCACGGGTGAGCTGGGGCATTTCCGCATCAAGAAGGAAGGCTCCTCCAGCGCTGGCGTGCGGCGCATCCGGGCGGTGTTGGAGTAGAAAGGAAGGGAAGTACGAACAATCGAACAGCCGAACAGCCGAACTACGAAATGGGGAAGCCGTAGACTCAGACAGGATGGCAACAAGACACTGGCCACAAGATGCGTCTTAGATGCAAGCGCAACAGCCCCTAACACACCCAGTGTCTCTATTTCGTAGTTCGGCTGTTCGAATGTTCGGCTGTTCGTCCTTCGACTGTTCCCATGATTGAGATTGTCTGTACAGCTTGTGGGGCGGAGTCGCTGCTGAAGCGGGAACCGGTTTACGAGGGGTTCACGAAGACCGGCGAGGAGCTGAGCTGCGCCTCTTGTGGCCATGTCTACGCCTCCGAGGACGAGGTCCCTTTCAAGGAGAAGCGCAAGATCGAGGTCTTCACGGACGATGATCGACCGGATGCCGTTGAGATCTTTACCGACGACGAGAAACAGCGCGTCTGCCGCTACTGCAAGCACTACGTCCTCAACCCCTTCGCCCAGCGCTGCGATAGGCATAGCCGGTTTGTTGAAGCGACAGACGACTGTAGTGACTTCGAGCGTGGGGACGCATAGGGGAGGGGCATCGGATGAACATGTCGCTTGGCGGCGATAAGAGTTGTGACGGCCCCGGCCGCCTTACGGTGGGGGCGATGATCATCCTCGCCGGTGTGTTGTTGCTGCCTGCCTTGTCCTACTCTCTGCGGACCGGGTTTGCGCTGGTTGACGACATGTCGGACTGGCAGGTGGTCTCCAACTGGTGCCGCCACCCGCAACAATTCCTTGAGTGGTGCGGCGCCACGTTCCTGCGGTTTGAGTCGGGGCGCTATCGTCCCATGTTTGAGTTGAGCAATCTGCTCGCCTGGTCGGTGTGGGGCCACCATCCGGCCTGGCATCACGCGGCGCGCTGGGCGCTCAAGCTCATGGCGCTTGTCGGTTTCACGGTCTCGCTCAGATGGATACTGGGGCGGGCCAGCACACCCTGGCCTCTTCTCGTGGCGGCCTATCTGTTTCTGTTCTTCCCCAATCAACCCGATGCGAGGCTGGCGCCACAAGAGCTGAATACCGTCGTCTTTCTTGCGCTTCTGGTGGTTGCTGTGGTCCGTGTTCAGGTGGTGCACACTTCCAATCTGGCTGTGGTTCGGGGGCGGTGGCTCCTGGGCCTCTATCTTGCCTGTCTGGGGCTCTCGTGGTCTAAAGAGACGAATGTCGCTCTGCTGGCCTGGGTGTCTGTGTGGTTTGCGGGGTGGGGCTGCTACCACCGGCGTTGGCGCGCGTTGTGGCGTGTCGTGCCGGTGCTGCTGTTGACGCTGTATACGGTGCTACGGGTGTCGGCGGCAGCGCAGGGCGCAGACTATGGTGTCGCGTCGCTGTCCTGGCCTTTCTGGCTGAACAATATGGATTGGCTTGTGAAGGACTTGTTCCAGGCACGGATGTCGTGGGGTGTGACGGTGCCTCTGGTACTGCTGGTTGGGGCCGCACTTTGGGGGATGGCGCGACGGGCGAGCGCCCCGAGCGGAAGAGAATGGTGTGAGCTTTTTTTGCTGGGCGCGTCTGCGGCCATGCTGCTTGTCGTCAGCACGTCTTGGCTGCAGGTCTTGCGCTACTGGTATCCTCTTGTTCCGTTGCTGGCGCTGCTTGCGGGATCCGGTCTGTCGCGTCTGCTGACGGGCTCGGCACGCTGGGGGCGGCGGGGCCGGTCGGTTGTGGAGTTAGGGAGCTTCCTGTTTGTGGTCTTCTTTGTTGTCTGCAATCTACATGCCTACTATGCGCAGTATGCCGTTCAGGAACACGCGCGGTCTATCGAGCGGGTTATGATGGGCGACGTCGAGCGCCGGTTGGTTGAGGGGCAGTATCTGTTCAACAGGGTGGACGAATCCGATCCCTATTGGGAGTTCAATCGCAGCCTCCAGATATACTTCAATGATTACCTGGTGCAGGCAAGGGGTTTTGAGAAGCGGCTCACCCATGTGTCTCCGCCATCCGGTACCGAAGGCTACCTGCTTTCACCCGTGCCAGTGAAGGGCAGTGTGCAGGGCGTGTGTGTCTATGAGCGGGCGTGGCCGTCTGCATTTATGGCTGCAACCCATACGCTGTCGGCCGCGGCTCAGGGGCGTCGTCCAGTCATTACGATCGATGCGGGGGCCAGTAATCCGCTCACCTATCGCTGGTATCTGTACCGGGTTCAGCCGTGACGTCCGGCTGGGATGGCACGGTGGTCTGCATGATCAAGTAGCGAGGCCGTCCGCGCGTCTCCACAAGCACATTGCCGAGATACTCGCCGATGATTCCGAGCAGGATGAACTGAATGCCGAACATGAGCGAAATAAGGGCCAGTCCGGATGCCCAGCCGACCACCGATCGGTCCGTGAAGAGGCGAATATAGACCACGTAGATCAGCTCCGCAAATGCCAGGAGCGAGGTCAATACTCCGATGACCGTGGCGATACGAAGCGGCATCAGCGAGAATGAAAAGACGCCTGCGCCGGCAAACCGCAGCATCCTGCCCAGCGTGTATTTCGTTTGGCCGGCATGGCGTACTTCGCCTTGGTACAGGATGACCGCTTCCTTGAAACCGACGATCTGGACAAGGCCACGCAAGAAGAGGGTCTGTTCCCTGAACTGGCGGATACTGTCAACCACCTGTCGATCCAGAAGGCGGAAGTCAGCCATTCCCGGCCTGATGGCTACGCCGCTCAGAAATGAAAAGACGCGGTAGTAGAGTGCCGAGCTCCATCGCTTCAGGGTGGACCACTCGGTCGGATCCTTACGCTGTGTGTTGACGATCTTTGCGCCGTTCTCCCATTCCTCGATCAGCGAGGGAATCAACTCGGGAGGGTGTTGAAGGTCGGCATCCATCGTAACGACCGCATCTGCCTCAGAGTGTTCAAGGCCTGCCAGTAGCGCATGCTGGTGGCCGTAGTTGCGGGAAAGGCGAAGGCCGCGAACGCAAGGGCGCTTCTCGGCCAATCCCTCGATCACCTCCCATGATGCGTCTGTGCTGCCGTCATCAACCAGCGTCAGCGACCACTCTATCTGGGGAAGATCGCACAACGCCGCTTCAAGACGATCCAGGAGCAGCGGCAGGTTGTCAGCTTCATCAAGGACAGGCACAACAATGTCGAGCGTCTTCGTCTTCATCTCCTGTATCCTCACATCAGCGCCGTTCCCGGTCAAGCGCTACAACCAGAGAGGAGTGGCGATGTGGCGATTCTTTGTCACTGGACTTCCCACGTTTCTCTTGAGGGGCCAGCAGCTCGCAGGCTAGTATCGCCGCATGGAAGTTTCCGACCTACTCGACAGACGGTGGCGCATACCGCTCGGGATCTTCCTGCTGGCCTTGGCTGTTCGGCTGCTCTACCTGGCGGAGTTCACCGGCAACCCATTTTTCATCGGTGTCCACCCTGCCCAAGATGGGGAATCTGTACGGCGTGCGGCCGAGGCGTTCGCGCGGGGCGACTGGGCCCTCTACGACGTCTACTACAAGTACCCCTTCTACTCCTACATTGTCAGCCTGCTGTTCATGCTCCCCGGGCCTGACTACACGACCGTGTGGCTGTTCCAGTTCGTGCTCGGGGCGGCGGCCTCGGCGATGATCTATAGCCTCGGTCGCCACGCCTTCGGCCGACGTGCCGGGCTTGCGGCCGCCATTATCTATGCGGTGTATCCGCCGAACCTGTTCTACGAAGGTGTGTTTCTGCGCGCCTCTACGACTGAGTTCCTCGTTGTGCTGAGCTGTCTCATGCTGATGCGCGTGGCGGCCCGGCCCTCATGGGGGCGGATCGTGGTGGCTGGCCTGACGGCTTCGGCCGTTGTGCAATGCCGAGAGAACCTGGTTCTGATGGGGCCCTTTGCGCTGTGGTGGGTCTGGGCGTATCCGTTGAAGGGGCGGCCCGTGCGCGATCGGCTCGCCCGCACCGGTATGTTTGTGGGCGTGGCTGTTCTCGCCGCGGCACCGTTGCTCGTGCGCGGAATCCTGTTGGCGGAGCGGTTCGTATTCTTTCATCCCCAGGGCCCCGCGACGCTGCTCATGGGGAACCTGCCTACCTACGAGGGACACTCATGGAGCCACCACGGTCCCACGTTTCAAGGGGTGCTGGCCGCACATGGCAATGATATCTGGCATGACTACGGTCTCGTGGCTCGGGTTCTCTTGCGCGCCTGGCTTGACGATCCTCTAGCAGTGCTTCGGCTCTACGGTCGCAAGCTGTACTACCTTCTGGCGGCTCCCGAGGTCCCGAGCAACTACTCTTTCGCGCTGTTCCAGCGGTTCTCGCGGATCCTAAGGTTGCCTCTCGGAGATTTCGGACTCCTTGTTGCCCTGGCTGGGCCCGGCCTGGCGCTCGCACGTCGCCGTTGGCCGCGGGGACGGGCAACCGCGACGCTTGTGGCCGCTGGGCTGGCCGGAACGTTTCTGTCGACCATTCTGTTCTATAACGTCGCGCGGTTGCGTCT
The DNA here is from genome assembly GCA_029939545.1 of Kiritimatiellia bacterium. Lineage (GTDB taxonomy): Bacteria > Verrucomicrobiota > Kiritimatiellia > UBA8416 > JABMPJ01 > JABMPJ01. The sequence continues at coordinate 20,927 of JAOZSS010000013.1, forward strand.
GCCGATGGTTCCGCTGGTGATCCTCCCGGCCGGCGCCAGCGTCGTGTTCATTGTCGACGCTCTGCGGCAGCGTCGCGTCTCCAGCATGGGGTTCGCCATCCTATGGGTCGTGGCGGCCGCGCTCGTGCTGCGCGCGCCGGACGTACAGCGTATACGCTGCAACGATGCAGACCTGCTGGCCGCCATGCATGAACGCCGCGGCCAGTCCGAAGCCGCCATCGCCATGTGCCGGGAGGCCGTTGCGATTGACGCCGCCTATGTGCCGTCGCACCGGGGCCTGGCCCAGTTGCTGATCGTGAAAAAGCGCTACGCCGAAGCGCTGCCGCACCTGCGCCGCGCCATCAAACTCAGTCCGGGCGAGGGACGCGACCATTACCTCATGGCGCTGGCCGAGTTCCGCCTCGGCAATACCGAATCCGCTCGAATCCATCTCGCCGCCGCCACCCGCCTCGGCGCTGCCGTTCATCCTGAATTTCGCACGGAGCTGGAGGGGGCTGCCCCTGCGCCGTGAGTGCGTCTGCGTTGGTCTACCCGTGCCTCGAGAACCCCCGCTGCCGGGCGGCTTCGTAGAGGAGGAGCGTGGTGGCGGAGGCCACGTTGAGGGAGTCGGCCTGGCCTAGCATGGGGATGCGGACCTTGACCGTGGCGGTTTCGAGCCATGTGGCGGTTAGGCCTACCTGTTCGGTTCCCATCACGATGGCCGTTCCCTTTGTGAGGTCGGTGTCGGTGTAGAGCGCGTCGGTGTGTGGGGTGGTGGCGACGATCTGGATGTCATGTGTGTGCAGCCACTCCATTGCGTCGGCTGTGCTGACCTCGATTACCGGCAGCGCAAAGAGGATTCCGATGCTGGCGCGGACCACGTTGGGGTTGTGGATGTCGGTGCAGCGGTCGCACACAAGCACGGCATCCGCCCCGGCGGCATCGGCCGAACGCAGGATGGTGCCCAGGTTGCCCGGCTTCTCGATGGCCTCGGCCACAACGATGAGTGGGAGTGTGGGGGAGGGAGAGGGTGTGGGTGTGTGGGTGTGTGAGTGTGTGGGGGAGAGAGCTTTGTCCAGTTTGGTGAGTGAGTGTTGTAGATGTGAGGCAACGGCGAGCAGTCCCTCCGGGCGATCACGATAGGCCATTTTGCGGAAGACCGGTTCGGAGCAATCGAAGAGCTGCGCGCCCTGCGCGGCGGCCTGCTCCATGAGCGAGTCTTCGTTGGATCCCTGGAAGAGCGCGCGACAGAAGAAGAGCTCGCCGAGTGGATGATCATTGTCCAGCGCCCGCTTGATCTCACGGTACCCCTCCACCAGCATCAGCCGCTCATCATCCCGATGCGAACGCTGACGCAGCTTGACCGCATGCTTGACGCGCGGGTTCTGGAGGCTGGTGATAGAAGTATTTGGATACGGGGCCATCGTGATTCATGCGCGTCTGGAATCCACCATGTGGCGAGGTGGGGCGATTTGCGGCCATGCGCCACGCAGGCAGCCTTGATGAAAACATACCTTGCGGCTTCGAAGAGCTTCTTCAAGCGCGTCTGGTGCTCCTTCAAACATGGTGCCATCGTTCGTCATGACGCATGTTCCGAGCTGATCTTCTGGCAGGCGGTCAACGATCTGTTCCGCTTGCTCAAGCATGCTCCTCCATGTATGCACAAGGGACTCTGGATCAGGAGCAGGACCATCAAAGACCAGTGTCTCATACTCAGCCTTCGAGTAGTGGGTCGACCGACCTGCCTGGTCGAGAATGAATGGCGGCGTCAATCCCGGATCCTTCCCAGCGGCCGCCCAGACCAGATAGCCGAAGGGTTGCATATGAACATGGCAATGAATGATGTCGAACCAGTCCCTGATTTCGGTTCGTCCGATAAGCGCCAAGGTCTTGTTGGTGGCCAAATCAAACGGATGGAGAGCCAACCCGAAATCGGGATGCTCGACCAAGGGGAAAAAACGGAAAGCGCTGTCCTGAACCCATTGCAGGATAACGCCGTCGTCACCCCGCGTGATTTCCGCTTCCACGAAGGAGGGAAACTCGCGAATGACATGAACAATATGGCCCGCCCGCTCGAGTGCCTGGCGATCGGTAGTCCATGATTCCAAGACAGCTTCCAAGGCATCGTGGAACAGGTCCACATCGTGCGAAACTCGAACGGATTTGAGCCATTCATTCAGGGCCGCCCCGCCGCCAATGTACTGTTCGCCCTGTTTTCGACGGTCGGCAGCAAGCAACTGACAGACCTCGCGCTGGTAATGGGTTAGAGACATTTTCTGAGTTTCCGGGAGTGCACATAGGTCGCGCGGTCGCCGTGCCTGGCAAGCAGGCGAAGACATCGTTGCATCTCCTCCCGTGTGTGTGGCACAAAGTCACGGCGGACAAACCATCCGCAAAGACGCCGGTTGCGTTCCCACAGCGCTTGCGTCTGTCGCCGAACATCTTCGGAGACGGGCGATTGATCGATCATGGTTTTCATCGAACGTCAGCGTACTCTGCGCCCAGCGGCAAGACAAGGAGGATTCTGCCGCGCAGAATCCAGTAGTCAGTAGTCAGAATTCAGGAGTGCTGACGCATGGATCCGTCACAAGACAGTCTCATCATCCCGGTGCGAACGCTGGCGCAGCTTGACCGCATGCTTGACGCGCGGGTTCTGGAGGCTGGTGA
>JAOZSS010000013.1:23672-25533 GCA_029939545.1 Kiritimatiellia bacterium
TCGCACTCGCCGGACTGATGGTAACGGATGTGGCGTCCGGGCTGTGAATGATGTGTACCGTTACGGTGCCGCGGTCGGTTGTGCATGTTAGAATCTGTAGGAACTCTTCGTCAGCGTCCAGGGTGCTTGTGTACGTGGTCGCGCTGCCCTCGGTTGCTGTGAGATGACCATAGGTTGGGTTCTGCATGCTCCATGTATAGATATTGGCGCCGCTGGCAGTGAAGCTGACAGACCCATATGCCGCCACTTGGGCCGACGGCGGAGAGACCAGCACAATAACTTGTGCGGATTGATGTGTGATGACGGCTTCGGCAGTTTGGGAGTAGTCGCCGAGTCCGTTGGTGCCGCCGCCCTGGCCGTTAATGTAGGATGTCACGGTGATGACCTGGTGTTCCTGCCATGTTTCGGCGGCCGGGTCGTAGGCGCTGGTATAGACGGTCGTGTTTCCTTCGGTCGTGGAGAGTGTGCCCCATGCGTCGGTCTCGATCGACCATTCATAGTCGTACCCGCCGCTGGCGGTCAGTTCGACGGACTCGTCGATCAGGATGGTGGCCGAGGCGGGCGTGATATCTACATTGTTCTCCGAAGCCGACTCGGTTTCGCAGCCGACAAAGCAGAGGCCGCCGATCAGCAGCAGAGCAACAAGCAAGGAAATGGCTATCCGTTTCATGACGCCTAATATGGTACCTGAAGCCAAATTGCATTGTCAACGGGCATCGGTGGTGATTTACTCGGGGACGTGGAAGCATTGAAAGCACTGGAGGCGGGGTGCCCACACCCCGCTCACTCTGCGGCCTGAGGGCAGGCCGCCTTCAGGTGTGGGGCGGCATGAACGGAAGAGATAGAATGAGACGAACTGCATATTGCCTGATTGCACTCTTCCTGTTGGCCTCGATGGGGGCGCAGGCGGAGACGAACGCGATCGAGAAGATGCGTGTGGATGGAATAGCCGCATACGTCAACGAGCATGTCATCACGCTGTCGGATGTGATGGTGCTGGTTGAGCCGGCGCGTCGGCAACTCATGCGGAAATATCGTGACGAAGCGCTCCAGGAGCGCTTGGCCGATGCCTTTGATAGCGCGCTGAACACGCTGGTGGAACGCTTCCTGGTGTTGGATGCTTACGAGAAACAGGGCGGTCATATGCCGGATTGGGCGGTGGATCAGCGTGCCGAGGAGGTTATCGACGACATGTTTGGCGGCGATCGCGAGGAACTCATGCGCGCGCTGAAGCTTGAGAAGATGACCTACGAGGAATGGCAAGAGACGATCAAGCGCCAGATGATTACGCAGTCGATGCGCAGCGCCAACGTCGACCAGTATGTGCAGATTGCGCCGGGCCGGGTGCGCGCCTATTACGAGAGTCATGCTGACAAATTCCGACAGCAGGCACAGGCGCACGTGCTCACGATCGTGTTGACGCCGAAGCAGGTGGCGAAGCACCTCGAGCGCAAGCAACGGGCGGAGGATCTGGTAAAGCGGGCACGCGAAGGCGAAGATTTCGGGAACATGGCCACCCAGTTCTCCGGCGGACCGCACGCCGAGGAGGGCGGCGACCGGGGCTGGATCGCTCCTGAACTCGAGCTGCGCAGTGAGCTGGCGCAGGTGGTGAAGGCTACCGAGACGGGGCACGTGAGCGACGCGGTCCAGATTGCCGACGACTTCTACATCATCAAGGTGGCGGGGCGTCGCGAGGCGACGGTGTCTCCGCTCAGCGAGGTGTACAGCGAGATCGAACGCGAGCTGCGACGGAAGGAGATCAAGTCGGGCTACGCCATCTGGGTCGCGCGTCTGAAGAAGGATGCCTTCGTCAAGCTCGTCCCGCCCGATTCCATTTAGAAGGACGAACATTCGAACATTC
>JAOZSS010000109.1 GCA_029939545.1 Kiritimatiellia bacterium
CCCTTTTCCTAGATTATTCCTTTCTTGAGCAGGAGCGGAAGACCGGTTACACCCTTGGATTGGAGCGAGCTTCGCTCGCCAGGAGAATCGCCGACACTATTGACTCTCACATTGCTGGCGATACGTCCCGCACATCTCGGTTCATCTCTCAGTGGCCGAAGGCCGTGTTTCATCCCGTAGATCCTGTTGATCCTGTCAAAAGGGTCTTCACAAGAAGTCAAGAGCTCACAACTCAGAAGGTCACTTCCCCATCAGCGCGTGGGTGGAGTTCCTGGCGCGTTGCGCCAGGATTCACGGCTTGACTCACTAACGGCGGCTGAGCTAGGTTCAGAGGAACATTATACATCGGCGGTGCGAGCAGGAGGGCATCTGTGCTTCACTCAATGCTGCATAGGTTATGGAGTCGGAAGCATGAGAAAATCGAATAGCCGTGTCACCGTTCGTGGCGATTCACTCACAGTCGTCTTGCTGGCCGCTATAGGCATGCTCACCGCCGCACCTACCTCGAAGGGTGTCGAGACTGGTTGGATAAGCGAAATGATCGCCGTCCCTGAACGCGCTAAGCTTATCGCCGCTCAAAACGGAGTGGACTGGTGTCAGACGGTTCCGTCCTTTCGCAGTCGATACCCCATCGTGGAAACCGCAGCCTGCCCGACGGAAGGTGATTGTGACATCCCTGCCAACCGCGATGGAGCTGTGCCATCCGGCAGCACACCGGTCAAGTACGTCCGCATCAAGTTCAACGTTTTTCGTAACGATGACGGCAGCAGCCCTGCCGCGAGTCAGTCTGACGTGGATGCCCAGATGGTGCAGCTCAACGCAGATTTTGCACCCTCGCGCATCCAATTCTCTGCCCTTACGGAATTCATCAATTCCACTACGTTCCGCTCGTACGCCGACCTGGAGGAGACGGCCATGAAGGCTGCTCACGCAGATCAACCCGCTGCCCAGCTCAATGTTTACGTTGTGAACATCGAGGAGGGATACCTGGGTATTGGTACGTTTCCATGGGATCCCAACGCCACGGCCACCTACGGCGGGCTAATAATTGATGATGAGTGGTTCGGTGCAGGCCAGAAGACCCTGACGCATGAAGTTGGCCACTGCCTTGGGTTGTGGCATACGCACCGCGGCGTGACAGAGGTCACCGGTTGCGACGGATGTCGGGAATGGGCCGGTGCTTCGGCCAGTGCACGCGATATCACCGGCGATTTCGCGTCCGATACCGATCCCACACCAGTGAACTACACCTGTTCCGGCCCGGGGGGCACTGACGAATGCAGTGGTGGTGCATGGGGCGCAACCGATCCCCAGAACTACATGGGCTATGCGTCCGATTCCTGCTATACCGAGTTCTCGCCCCATCAGATGGGCCGAATGCACTGCTGGACTTCTGTAGAGCTGTCCACATGGCTTGTCCCCGCACCAGAGGGTCTCCTTCAATTCGGCGGCAGTGGTTACTCCATTCCAGAGCCCGGGGGCGTGATGACGGTCTCGGTATCGCGCGTGAGCGGTTCAGTCGGTGCGGTTACCGTTGGGTTCACAACAAGCAATGGAACTGCGATGGCGGGTTCCGACTACACAACGACCAATGGGACCTTGAGCTGGGGCGATGGCGATTCGACACCCAAAACGTTCGAGGTGTCTATCACGGATGATGGAGACGTGGAACTCACTGAGTCGGGCTCGCTCGTTCTGATGAATCCTATGGGGGGTGCGAGCTTGGGCTCTCCTTCCACCGTCGAGTTCACAATCCTCGATGATGAGGCGGGTGATTGCGTCAACATCGTTGAGGACCCCTCCTTCGAAGCCGGTAACCCATGGCCGCTTTGGACCGTTCAGTCTTCGACTGCATTCGGTTCGCCTCTTTGTGACGGAGGCTGTGGCGACGGTGGCGGCACAGCCGGCCCTTGGGGGGGAGCGAATTTTGCATGGTTCGGCGGGATTGCCACTGCGGAGACAGCAACTTTGGGACAAGCAGTTACGATACCGCCTGGACAAGCGACGCTCTACTACTACCTGTGGATAGGCTCTGTTGTGAGTCCGTTCACCGATACGCTAACAGTAAAGCTGGACGGCAATACACTCGACACCCACTTGGAACCCTCAACTGCAGAACCGGGCTATACGCGTCGGAGTGTAGACGTGTCAGCGTATGCGGATGGGGGGAGCCACGCCTTGTTGTTTGAGTACGTGGGGCCTCCTGACGGAGGCACGGCCAATTTCTGTGTGGATGATGTGGTTCTGACTGTCTGTCCCGAGTCGTCTGTGGGGATTACGGCGGGGGCGGATGCATATGGAACCACTATGCCGAGTGGCATCGTACAGGTCGTCTCCGGCTCTTGTACCAGCTTCACGATCAGTGCCGATTCGTATTACCATATCAGCCAGATACTGACAAACGGCGACGATGTTGCAGGTGCATCAGGCCTCGCAGAGACGAACTTCACATGGTGCAACATAACATCTCCGGGGTCGATATGGGCCTACTTTGACGTGAACCTGGCAGCAAGCAACACTCCCGAATGGTGGTTGGCATCGTTTGGGCTTACCAATAATTTTGACCTGGAGGCACTGAACGATCATGACAATGATGGGCTGCTGACCTGGCAAGAGTGGATCTGTCGGACGGATCCCACGAACGCTTCGTCCGTGTTAACCGTGTCGAATGTAGTCGTGGACACTGAATCAGACCGGATCATTCGCTGGCAAAGCGCGCCGGACCGTCTCTATACGATAAGAAGATTGCCTGATCTCGTTTCTGGCACGTCTTCGAACATAGCGACCGGTGTCCCTGCAACACCTCCGGTCAATGTTCACACAGACAGCGTGGGAGTGACACTCCCCGTCTTTTACGATGTACTATGTGAGGATGGTCCTTGAGCAGAACGGCGCTACTCTGAAGCGGTTTTCATGAGCGCATATGGAGCTGATCGCATTTGACCCCACCGGCGCTCTTGGCTCTTGGCGTTGGTGAAGCGTCGCGACTCATGCCAGAGAGGAAGTAGTCGTTTCCCTGTTGGGGCACAGTCGCGTCCATTTGCGGATGTTCCTATGCCATCAGCGCATGGGTCAGCTCCTGGAGACTTGCCAGGATGCGGGCGTCGGTGACGGCGATGTCGTCGGGGACATTGACATGAACCGGCGAGAGGTTGAGGAGCCCTTTGACCCCGGCTTCCACGAGCAGTTCGGCGACCTCCTGGGCGGCCGTTGCCGGCACGGCGATCACGCCTATGTCGATCTTGTGTTCTCTAACGAGCTCCGGCACATGGTGCATGCGGTGAACCTCAAGTTCGCCCAGTTTCAGCCCCGTCTTGAATACGTCGGCATCACAGATGGCCCGGATGAAAAACCCGCGACGCCTAAACTCCTGGTGCAGCGCCAAGGCGCGGCCAAGGTTACCGGCACCCACGATGAGTAGGTTCCAGACTTTGTCTGCACCGAGTGCATGAGCCAGAGCGCTTTCCAGTCCCTCGGTCTCATAGCCCCGTTTGGAGACTCCGGTGAAAGCGAGATGCGAGAGATCCTGGCGGACAGTTGAAGGGGTCAGACTAAGCGCCTCGGCGATCTCGTTCGAGCTCACCCACTCGACCTCACCCGCACGCATGCCCTGCACAATCGCGTAGTAATTCGTAAACCGCTTCAGAACCGCAGGCGGGACAGCTTTGTCGCCATTCGTCATAAGTTTAACGATAGCAGGCAAATTCTACTCAGGCAAGCATGTAGCACTGGCCACACGCGGTGCGGCCCTACACGCCATACTTTGGCCTCTACTTTACGAAGAGGAGGTAGGCGGTGCCTTCGCGCTCGATGCCGTCGATCTCGGCTTTGAGATGGATCGGGGCCTCTGTTCTCCTGCCCACCCTGATGCCGCTGTCTTTGAGCAGGTAGGCACCCAGTCCAAGCCCGATCAGCAGGAAGAACGCCGCCACGGCGAGGGCCAGGGGCGGCACGACTACATAGCGGCGGTGACTGTCAAAGAAGTCGGAATCGGCCTGCAGCTTTATCCGTTCGAGCGAGAGCTTCTCGCGCTCGTGGGAAAGCCGCTCACGCTCGAGGGCAATCTTCTCGCGCTCAAGCTCCAGCTCGACCTTGACGTACTTCTCGGGTGATGGACGTGTAACGTCTTCGCCCCGTGTGCTTTCTTCGCTCATGTCGTTTCCCTTCCCTATAGAGGGAACACTCTACCATTGAGTGAGGGGGGCATTCAAGTGGGCGAATCGTGAAGATTTCGGCGTGGCTAGCAGGAGTCAGGATTCACTATTGTTTCTAACGCCGTGTTGCGCTATGAGTTGACGACAGGAGGACGAAATATGAGCGTTGAGCTTACGATTCCACACTTGGAAAAGTTGGGCAAAGCCGGTACGGACTTTCTGGGCGTGCGCTATCCGCTGATCAGTGGCGGCATGACATGGATCAGTGATTCGTCGCTCGTGAAGGCGGTGCATGATTGCGGCGGCTTCGGTGTGCTGGCAGCCGGAAACATGCCTCCCGAGTTGCTCGCAGAGGAGATCGATCGCTGCAACGCCATCGGCGGATCCTACGCCGTGAATCTGATCACCATTGCGCCGAATTACGCGGCGCATCGCAAGATCGTGGTCGAGAAGGATGTCCCCTGCGTCATCTTCGCCGGCAACTTCCCCAAGCGGCAGGCCGTAGAAGAGGTCAAGGCGGCGGGCAGCAAGACGGTGTCGTTCGCTTCGACGATCTCTATCGCCGAGCAGCAGATCCGTTTTGGCGTGGACGCGTTGATCCTGGAGGGCAGTGAGGCAGGTGGTCACATCGGCCACGTGTCGCTGACGATCCTGTTGCAGCAGGTGCTCTTTCACAATCCGTCGGTACCGGTGTTTGTCGCGGGTGGCATTGCAACAGGCAAGATGATTGCCCACCTCCTGCTCATGGGCGCAGCCGGCTGCCAAATGGGCACCCGCTTTGTCATGAGCGAGGAGTGCCTGGCGCACGCCAACTTCAAAGAGCGGTTCGTCGCCGCCCGTGCCCGCGACGCGGTATCGACCCCCGCATTCGACCGCGTTCGTCTGCCGGTTGTGGCCGTGCGCGCCCTGCATAACAAAGGCATGCAGGAGTTCGGCACGCTACAGATGGGTCTCCTTCAGCAACTCGACGATGGCTCCCTCACACGCGAAGAAGCACAGATGAAGGTCGAGGAATACTGGATGGGTGCGCTACGGAATGCGGTCGTCGCCGGCGATATCGACAACGGGTCGCTGATGGCAGGCCAGAGCGTCGGACTGATGGATCGCGTGCAGCCGATGGCAGAGATCTTCGAAGATCTCCTGACCGAAGCTGAGCAGGAGCTCAGTCGTGTACGAGAGCTTCTGTAGGCTGTAGATCGACAGCCGCTTGGCCCTGCAAACCGCTGGAGACATGGACCAGACCGTTCATACCCACGATGACGGCCTCCACCCGTTTCTGCTTCTCAATGAGCTTGAGACCTTCGACGGGTCCGAGCACACAGAGCGACGTCGCCAGCACGTCCCCCAGTTCGGCACTGGGTGCCACAACCGTGGCACTCATTGCACCGGTGGCGGGTCGGCCGGTGCGCGGGTCCAGAATGTGGTGGTAGCGCTGCCCTTCGTGCTCAACGAATCGTTCGTAATCACCCGACGTCACAATGCTGACGTTTGAAAGCTTAAGCGCAGCCAGAGCGCGTCCCCGGTCGCGCGGGTGCTTGACCGCCACTTCCCATGGCTTCCCATGGCGCATGCCCAGCAGTTTCATGTCGCCGCCTGCATCCACAAGTGCATGTTTTACTCCGTGTTCCTGGAGAAGCAACATGGCGCGGTCCACCCCATACCCCTTGGCGATGCCCCCCAGGCCCAGTACGGTTCCGACCGGCAGACGCACACTGTTGGCACCCGCATCTACCTCAACACGATCGGCGCCCACGAAGCTGAGAGCGGCCCGGATCGTGGCCTCGGCAGGAATCACTGGTGGATCGGCCTTGAAATCCCACAACTTACCGACCGAGGCAAAGGTGGGGTCGAACGCACCGCCGGTAAGCTTCTGCACCGCGATGGCGCGGCCGATGATCGCCGCAAGCTCGCGCGGCACAGTAACGGGCCGTCCGGCCTGCTCGTTAATACGGGTCAGCGGCGAGGGTCGCCAGTCGGTCATCAGATCCTCGACGCGACGCAGCTCGGTGATGGCTGCATCGATGGCCCGGTCCAGGGCTGCTGCGTCCTCACCGATCACAACCAGGCGCAGACTGGTACCCATAACGCCCAGGTCACGCTGGCGTTCGATCAGGGGTTGTGCGGAACAGGGCAGCAGCGATGCCAGACACACTACGGCTACCCCGATCCAGCGCATCAGAAGTTACGTCGATACGCAAAGCGTGCGAGTATCTGGTTGATCCCGTCGCTGCGGTTGACATAGTCGACGCCCAGGTCGTACTCGCTGTTCTCGCTGCTGAAAAGTGTCAGCAGACCACCCACCGTCAAGGCATCGAACTCGCCCATATCGGAATCCTGTGTCCTGAACTCCGGCTCAGCGTAGAAGTGCTCTGAATACGCATCGGCTGCCGTCTGCGTATAGAACCGGTAGCGCACCCTGAGGCGCAGTCGCCCATCGATGAGCCAGTGATACCAGCGCGGCTCCAGCGACACGCCCGTCAGCCCCCACGAGTCCGTATAAATACGCCCGCCTAGTTCCACCGAATTGCGAGGACTCAGCGACCAGCGGACCCTACCGAAGACAGCACCGCGGATGAGGGTGTCTTCCAACTCCTCGATCACCTCGCGTCCGTTCGCGTTACCGACCAGGTTCGAATTGGCGACAGTGTCGTCTTCGAGGTCTTCAATCACCACGAAATTGTACGGCGTTTCGAGGAAGCCCGACTGTAGCGTGAGAACACCGCCGTACTCGGCGTGCGTAGATGGACCGATGACCTGGTAGGCATTGATTTGACCGCTCAGCGTTATGCGCGTATCCGTTCCTTCATCTGCGCCGTAGTAGCGAATCACGTCCATGGTATCGAAAAACCCATTGACGGAATACTTGACAGAGGAGTTCCCGTCGGGAGCGATACGCATATAGTCGCCACCCAATCCGAGCGAGAAGTAGTCGTATTCACTGGAAACATGGCCGAAGACACCCCAAGTCTGACGGGCGTCGGGCTGACGCCGGAGGCCGCCCTCGATTGAGATGTAGTTGTCCCCCGAGGCACCGCTCTGCTCCGAGTAGTTATTGAGCTGTTCGATCGAAGCGCTCGACACGTGGTCATACGAGAGCTTTATCCAGGTTGCCGTTTCATCGGAGATGTTGTAGTCAAACACGATCACCGGTTCGATAATCGTGGACTCCTCGTCAAGGAACGGGTTGCCGTCCTCGCCGACGCTCCCGTCCTCGTTGCTGTAGAACCCGAGCCCGAACTCGAGTGAGCCATGCCCGGCATCGCCTTCGGCGGCGTGCAGCACACCCACCAGGCCGAGCCCCAGAACCAACGCCGCGATCAAACAGAATCGGTGAGGAATCAGTAACATCCGCAACCTCCCCCGGCTGAAGAGCCTATCCCGCCGACACTACCTTCGCGTGAGTAGTAAACCTTCTGATAAAAATGGGTTTCAGCAGCAGACTCCTCATACTTCATGAGAGGGTCCTGTAGCCGCACGCGTTCATAGACCGCCACCGAGCGGCACCCCAAACCGCCGCACGATAGCACCAACACCATTAACAATGAGAAGTAGCGCATAGCTCCTGATCTCCGTCCGATTCCAGTAAAGAGGGAGGCTCACACAAATGCCCAGTGAACGCAACCTTAAAAAGATGACCCGAGCGGACATCTTTTCAAGGGTATCAGGTCGAGATGCGCCGCCATCAGAAGCAACCCAACCTGTAGAGGTCTTAGCAAACCGCCACCCCTGGATTTCGAGCCTTGCAGGTTTCTTGT
>JAOZSS010000110.1 GCA_029939545.1 Kiritimatiellia bacterium
GACACGCCCGGCCAATCCGCCGTAGAGAATGAAATCAGGATCTTTGATTCCCGGCAGCACGTGGCGGTGGTGCTTGTTGCTGAGCGTGATGGAGAGTGCGTTGTCGTCCCCGGGCTTCAGCGCATCCGAGACATTGATGCAGAAGCCGAGATAGGCTCCATCGACAGCACCGAGGGACGTGCCGTTCAATTCAACGGATCCCCGGCCATAGAACCCTTCGGAACACAGAAACCATTCCCCCGGCACGGCGTCATCCCGGGCAGGCAGCGCGAAGGTACACGCGTAGGCGCCCTTTCCACGATAGTAGGCCACGCCCTGCCGAAAGGTGTCCTCGACGTTCCAGCAATGAGGCAGCGTTACGGCCCCGCCTTTACCCCGCTGCCGGAACTGCCACCCGTCGTCCAGATCAATGCGCACTCTCTGCATGGGCACCACAATAGCAATTCCGGCCCCGCACCTCAAGGAAGGCGGCAATCGGTATTGACTTATCGGTCCACCTGCTATAAGACTCCTGACGTTCTACTTTCACCGGCACGACGGATCTGTTGCCACACTTACTAAGAAGGAACACCGTGCCCGACAGTTCTCCCCCCCATATATATCGCCGCCTGCTTGAATACGCGCGGCCCTACAGGGCGCGTCTGGCGGGAGGCATTGTGTTCGGATTGCTTTTCGCCGGGTCAACGGCGGGCACGCTCCCGCTGGTCCGCGATGTGCTGCCCCGTTTCCTCAACGTGGAAACGCAGGCGTCAACTATGGCCATACTGGGCGTTGTGGCGCTGATCCTTACCGTGGCCATGGTGCGCGGCATGGGTGCCTTCCTGTCCTTCTACCTCGTCCAGTGGGTCGGCAACCGCGTGGTCCTGGACCTCCGCAAGAAGGCGATAGACCACCTCATGCGCCTCTCGGTGGGCCGCTACAGCCAGGCGCGCACGGGTGAGGCCATTTCACGCACGATGAACGACACCGAACAGCTCCAGTTCGGTTCGTCCAATGTGCTGCGCGACCTCGTGAAGCAGCCGTTTCTCCTGGTGTTCACGCTTGGCTATATCTTGCGAGAGGATTGGGTCCTGGCCCTGTGCAGCCTCGTTCTGTTTCCCGCTTGTCTGATCCCGATCCTGTCGTTTGGACGCCGTGCCCGGATCGCCGCGCGCTCGCGCCAGGCGCGCTTGGCCGATCTGGTGGTTATGATCCAGGAATCCCTATACGGCATTCGTGTAGTCAAAGCCTTCCGGGGCGAGGAACGTGAGGCCAACCGTTTCAAGAAAGCGGCCCACTCCTACTTCCGCTACGCCATGAAGTCCATTCGTGCGCGATCCTCTGTGGCCCCGGTCGTGATCTTCATCAGTGCCATGGGGGTCTCGCTGGCGCTGATATACGCCAACCGCACAGGCATGGCATGGAACGAGTTCACCGCGTTTCTCGTCGCGCTCGTCCTGCTCTATGATCCCGTCAAGCGACTGGGCAAGGTGCATGTAAACATCCAGCCGATCCATGCCTCGGCCGAGAGAATCTTTGAGCTGCTGGATACACCGATCGACATCGTGGACAAGCCCGATGCCGTTGAAATGCAGGAACCCCCGTGCGATATCGTTTTCGAGAATGTCTCGTTCCGCTATGGCAACACCGCGGTATTGCAGGACATCAACCTGCACGTGAAGTCGGGTGAAAAGATCGCCCTGGTGGGGTCGTCCGGATCGGGCAAGACCACACTGGTCAGCCTGCTGCTGCGCTTCTTCGACGTGAGCGAAGGCCGCGTGCTGATGGATGGACGGGATGTGCGCGACTACACCACGGCATCACTGCGCGGTTACGTCGGCCTTGTGACACAGGACACCTTCCTCTTCAATGACACCGTGGCCGGCAATATTCGCTACGGCAAGATGGATGCCACCCAGGAGGAGGTCGAAGCCGTCGCACACCTGGCGCACGCGCATGACTTCGTCAGCGTGATGGATGACGGCTACGAGACCATGATCGGCGAGCACGGGGTCCGCCTCTCAGGCGGCCAGAAGCAGCGGCTCGCGATCGCACGGGCGATCCTGACCGATCCCAAGATTCTCGTACTCGATGAAGCGACCAGTGCACTCGACACGGAGTCCGAACGGCAAGTGCAGCTGGCGCTGGATGAAGCCACGTCGGGACGCACCGTATTCGCCATCGCGCACCGCCTCTCAACCATCAAGCACTGTGACCGCATCCTGGTGCTCGACGAAGGCCGCATTGTTGAGATGGGAACGCACGAAGAACTTCTCGCCAATAACGACACCTATAAGCGCCTGTACGATCTTCAGTTCGGGGTAACCCAATAGCGCCCCGATTCCCTGGAGGCGGCCTGCCCTCAGGCCGCAAAGAGCGGGGCGAGGGCACCCCGTCTCCACTTTCCTTACCCCGCCAGGTAGATCGGCTCGCCGTCGGCGGGCAGCTCGCCGTCGAATGACTCAAGCGCCCTTCCCCGTGCATCCACCGCCTGCGTGAACGGCAGATCCAGCTGTCTGCTCGTTGCGCCCGCTTCGGCGTAGGCGATCGTGAACGATCCCGATGGCCCCCCCTCAAACCGATAGGCATGGACCCCGGGTGCCGTCTCCGGTCGACCTGTGAACGTCGCCGACGCCACCTGCCGGGAGAAGTGGAGCCACATGTCGTAGGCGGATCGCTTGCGGGGAGCTTCGGGATCACGGTCATCCACCAGCCCGAACCCATGCGCACAGAGCCGCCACCAGCAAACACGGTCGGCCAGCCCCGAGCAGAGCGCGATCAACAGGTAACGAATCATGTAGGTGCCGTACGTGAGCTCGTCCACACCCCCGGCTACCGTTTGGCCGGTATAGAGATACGGTGAGCAGATCGGCGACCAGATGCCCGTGCCATTGAGGGGCCAGTTGGTCTCCGTAATCACCAGCCGGTCGCCTGTGTGAGGCGAGAGTCGGGCCACGGCGCGAAGCAGCGCCAGTTTCCCGAGGGTATCATAGCGCCCCTGCCGATTCTCCGGCGCTCCGCGCCGGTCGACGTAGAGCAGGTGACCCACGCCATCAAACGTCACAGATTTGGGCAGCGTATTCAGCATCCTGAGCAGATAGTGTGGTTCGAAGTCAATCACCGCCGGCCCCAGCAGGTTGACACCAGCATGTTCGCGAACCAGCTCCGCAGCCGCCTCGGCCAGTTCCGCATACTCACGGGCGCACCATATTCCCCACTTGGTGCGATTGACCGCCTGCCCCACTTGTACGTCCTCCACGAGGGTTCCCACCCTCTGCATCACGGACCCGACAAAGGTGCGCCAGCACCCCGGATCCTTAACAGCACGTCGATCCTGTACCAGCACGACCGTGATCGAGTGGCCCGCCTCGTGCAGCCGAGCCAGACGCTCCGCTGTTGCGGCCCACTCCGCCTCAGACTCGTGCGCATAGAAGCGGGCGAGGAGATGCAGCGGCCCGAGTTCGGCAAGACACCCATCTTCGAACTCAACCGTTGCCGGATTCTCACTGATCGCAATCCCGATCCGACCCGCCATCTCAACCGGAGCTTGAAAAGCACTACCGATCAACCGATTGGCCTCGCGTGTGGCGGGCAGGGCCCAACGCAGCGAGGTCATAAGCATCGCAACCCAGTCGCCCTTGCACATCATGCGTCGCCGCTCCCCGCCGCGCAGGGCGGCCACAGCCTGGACCGAACGCGGGTCCCACACCCACAGGTCACGCAGGGGCGGATAGTCATCGCGCGGCTTCCCGCTGTTGCGCCATGTGCGCAGCGGATGCCGGAACTTGCGCGTCGCCGTGTGAATCGCAAAGCGCTGCCGGTAGCCGGCCTCGGCGCGCCGAAAGTCATCCGGCGGCGGCGCATCAAAGTAGATCTCCTGAAAAATGCGGCGCAGCTCAGAGGGCAGAGCGATGCGCGACAGGTCAAAGGCGCGCTGCCTCATGGAGAGCTCCCGGCAGATTCGAGCGCGGTTGAGGTCGATGAAGGCGGGGGAGTGGCATCCACCGGTCTCATCCCGGCAAAGCAGAATGTTCTGGTTCCCCATGTCGCGATGAAAAAAACCCGCATCGTGCATCACCCGTACCGCTTGCGAGACAACGCGCAACAGCGCCACGATCTGTGGTGCCTCGCCCCCGGTCGACAGGAGCTCGACCAGGAGCTCCTTGAATGACCGGTGATCCCCGAACCACTCCGTCAGGAGCAGACCGCCCGACGACGTGCCACTCACTCCATCCAAAGCCGCGAACGGGCGCGGCGTAGCGACACCATGCTGTCGAAGATAGACCCCCGCGTTGAGGGCGCGGTGGGCCGGGGTGCCCCGATGGCGATCCGACAGGCGTTGAATAGCCGACCGGGAGGGGAAACGCTTAATCGCGATTGGGGCACCGTCACACGCAACCACGTCAATCAAGGCGCTGTGCGACGTGTACACATGCCGGGCTTCGGCGAGAAACTCATCCAGATGCGCCAGGCGATCCCGCCATGCGTCGCGATCCACGCCGGGCGCAAGTACAACGCGACGCCCTTCCACAGAGAGCACTTCTTGAGTTGGAGTCGGGGTTGTAATAGGGGCCTCTCCCATCGAGACCGCATTATCATGGCCCCATACCTTCTTTGTCAACGCAGCTTGACGCCGCGACGTTAATACAATACATTAATACACATTAAATATCTGGAGTAGCTCTATGGCGTGTAAAATGGAAGAGATCAAGCAGCGATTCGCCGACAACGAGGAGATCGGCCGACAGGTCATCACGGTTTTCTCGCTGATGTCGAATAAGACCCGGTTCCGCATTCTCTGCATGCTGGCCGAGGGCGACTTCTGCGTCAACGAGATCGCCGACACGGTGCAGATCGGCAAGATGAGCAACATCTCCCAGCAGCTACGCATCCTGACGCTGGCAGGCGTACTGGAGAAGCGCCGCGACAAGCAGCGCGTGATTTACCACCTGTGTGACCCGCGGATAGGCGCACTGATCAAGTATCTTGAGAAACAGTTCGCATAGGAGCCGACCCTTATGAAGCACCTCGTGATACTCGGTGCCGGTACCGCCGGCACCATGATAAGCCAACCACCTCGTTCGCAAGCTCGACAAGAAGGCGTGGACTCTCTCGATCGTCGATGAGCACAAAGACCCACTACTACCAGCCCGGATTCCTCTTCATCCCGTTCGGAACCTACGACGAGAGCGATGTGTGCAAGCCGAAAACCAAGTTCATCGAGATGATTCATAACGCCGGCGGCCAGCTCTACACCTGCAAGGCCACCGTCGACATGTTCCATCTCACAGAAGACGACTTCTGCGACGAGGCGGAAAAGGTCCTGACCGTCGGTCAGTTCTACGAACTCTCCGCCGGCGCGGAGATCATCTTTACGTGATCATTCGGCCCGCGCCCTTCAGTCCGTGATCTCAATGGTGGCTTTCTCTTTGAGGTCGTTCACGTAGGCGGAGATTATTTCGCCGCGGCTGACGTGGCGCAGGAAGTCGCGCACCTTGTCGTACGCATCGTCAAGCGAAGCGGGGCCGCCGTCCTCGTGGCCCAGCTTCTTTATGATATGGTAGCCAAACGAGCTCTCGATTACATCGCTGAGCGCGCCCACCTCCATATCGAACACGGCCTGGTCGAACTCCGCCACCATCATCCCGCGGCTGAACCACCCCAGGCTGCCGCCGGCCCGCTGTCCGCTCGGACACTCGGAGTGCGCGGCCGCCAGTTCGGAAAACTCGGTCCCGCCCTCGATCTGTGCGCGAAGCTCCTCGATACGCGACTGCGCCGCGGCCTTGTCGGCATCGGAATCGGACGCCGCCGTTATAAGGATGTGCTGTGCCTGCGCGCGGTCGGCGCGGTCGTATTCATCCTTGTGGGCTTCGAAATGGGCCTCTACATCCGCTTCAGTTGGTTCCGCGGTGCCCTCGGTGATCTTTTCGACCAGCAGATCCATCTTGCGGCCGCGCATCACGCCTTCGCGTACCATCTCCTCGGTCAACCCCTGGTCGGTCAACTGCTTGGCAAATCCATCCTCACCTCCGCAGTTCTCTTTCATCTCGTCGATGCGCTCCTGAACATCGTCTTTCGACACGCGAATATCCAGTCGCTCGGCCTCGCCCATCAGCAGCTTGGCTCCGATCGCCTGGTCACGCGCCCGCGCCCGTAGCGCGTCCATCTGTTCACGAATAGTGTCGGGTGACATATGTTCAGAATAGAACCGCACCAATCGGTCCAGCTCATACTGCACCGCTTGGTCGGGGATGACTTCACCATTGATCGTAATCGGCATCTTCAGTCCTCTTTCTCGTTCAGCATTGTCACAATGTCCGTCGGCGAGGTGTTCACGCCAACTGAAATGAGCCGGAGTTGTACCCCTTCCGCCTTATAGTGGTCAAGCAGGGGATGCGTGCGCGCGGCGTAAATCTCCAGCTTGCGTGCGATTTCCTCGATCGAGTCGTCACGGCGCCCGGTCCGATCGCCGCCTGTGTTTCCCGCGATCCGCTCATGCACGACCTCGGCCGTGCACTCCAGTGCGATGACCATTCGGACATCCAGCACCTGCGCCACGTCACGTGCCTGTCCCGCGTGACGGGGAAGCCCGTTGAGCACCACTCGATCATGCTCCCCCACCCCGTTCGCCACCATAAATCCGTTCAGGATGGCCCGGGCGATATAGAAAGTCTCATCCTCCAGCAGGGCACCCTCGGTCAACACCTTCTGCACATAAGCCACATCCTCATCCGTCAGCCCCTCGCCCCCATGCGCCGCCGCGAGGCGAAGCTGCGCCCCGAAATCGAAATGCACGCAACGCCGTCCATTCAGCCCCCGCTCCGCCAGCAAGTCGCCCAAAGGCGACTTCCCGGCCCCGGTGGGGCCCAGTAGCAAAATGGCGTCATGTTTTAGGGATAAAAGGCGACGTTCTTGCGCCGGACGGGTCCCCTGCGACCTTGCGTCGCAGGAATCCGAGATCTCCGCCTCCTGCGACACAAGGTCGCAGGGGGGCACCGATTCTGATGCGCACTTCGGCTTGCTCATCTGCACTCCCAGTGTTGACTTCACAAAACAAGGCCATATGATGCCCGTTTTCACCATGAAAGCAATCATTCAGAGAGCAACGCGCGGGAGCGTAACGGTCGACGGCGAGACCATCGGGTCCATCGGTCCCGGCACTGTCATCCTGCTGGGCGTGCGCGAGGGCGACACGGAGGAGGCGGCCCGCGCGCTGGCCTGCAAGACGGTCAACCTGCGCATCTTCAGCGATGAGGCAGGCAAAATGAACCGGTCGATCCAGGACACCGGCGGCGCCATCCTGGTCATCTCGCAGTTCACGCTCTACGCCGACACGCGCAAAGGCAATCGCCCCAGCTTCATCCGCGCCGCCGCCCCTGAACTGGCCGAGCGCCTCTACGAGCTCTACACCGCAAGCCTCCGCGCTGAGCTGGGCCCCGACCGCGTCCAGACCGGTCGCTTCGGCGCCATGATGCAGGTCGAGCTGGTCAACGACGGCCCGGTGACGATTGAATTGACGACGGATTAGCCGCATGGGCCATGCTTCCAGACTTGAGTCCATCTCCCCTTCCGCGTAGTCTCAGCCAACGTAAGAGGACGGCAGGGTCAAACGGTCAAACCTAGAAACTAGAAATAGGGGTTGACGGGCGGGTTGCGACCGAGGTCGGGTTGGTGTTGCGTCATGCGGTCATCAGTCTTGCCCTTTCAGCGATTCCAGGCGGGTGAGCCAATCGTTAAACACAGGGCATTGTTTACGCATAGGCTCAACCTGCTTATCCGGTTGACGCAACAGCATACTACATGTAGTGTCGACAGGGATGCAGCTTTCCTCTCCACAGTCACTTCCTGAGTTCCAGCGGATGTTC
>JAOZSS010000111.1 GCA_029939545.1 Kiritimatiellia bacterium
AAAATGGGGGGCGCTTAGTCGCATGAGTGAGAGCGGAAGACCGGTTACACCCCCTCCAGAAAAGGCTGGAAACGGAGCAAACTGGAGGCGGGGTGCCCCCACCCCGCTATCTGCGAAGATGTCCACAGTATCCAAAACCGCCAAAAAGAGAATCGCTGAAGCAGGAAACAGGTGCCGAGTCAGGCTTGGGCGTTGAGGTCGGCGAGCAGGTCGCCAAATACCGCCGGGGCATGGGCATGGAGCTGCTGCAGCATGTCGACGCACGCGGCGCGAATCTCCCACTGGGCGTGGCGCGAGCAGCGCATGGCAAAGATGTGCCGAAATTCCCTGAAATTGGCAGAAATAACCAGCTCGGTCGCACAGGCGTTCGGCAGTACGAACCGGGCATCCTCGTTGCGAAGCCCACGCGCCTTCCACTTGCCGTACATGCGCCTGATCGTGGCCATATCGTCTGCAAACTCGTCACGATCGGCCTCGTCCAGCGAGGGGGGCGTAACCGTCTCGAAATCCTGTTCAGAAACGTAGCGTTGGCTCTTCTGGCAGACCGACGTGAGACGGTGCCGGACCAACTGGTGCGACATGGCGCGCGAACACCCCGCAATGCGAAACGTGGCGTAGGCATGCTCAAGCGGCGTTTCGTGCCCCATGGCCAGTAGCTTACCAATCAGGATGCCGGCGCTGTCTTCCTGCTGGTGGTCCTGGCTCTGGTAGCAGGTGCGCGCGGCCACTTCTATGACGCGTTCCGGCTCGGGTGTAATGGCAATCAGCTCGATCTGCATGGTCAAAAGGAGGCCTGTTCGGCCGTTGTTCGGCACGCCGGGTTATTTTGTTTGCGGACTCTACGCGTGGGTCATAGTATGCCGAAGTTCTGTTCGTGTCGAGTGCTTGGATGCCCCAGGGCAGGCGCGGGAACAATGAGGGGGAGTCGTCGATGTCAGAGCGTACATGTCTTCACGATGTCCATGTCGCGCTGGGGGCGCAGATGGGGCCTTTCGGCGGGTTCGACATGCCGATCCAGTATGCCGGCATCATGGCGGAGCACCAAGCCTGTCGCGAGGGCGCTGTCCTGTTCGACACCTGCCACATGGGCGAGTTCCTGATCGAGGGGGCGGGTGCCGTTGCCGACCTTGACACCCTCGTTAGTTGCTCGATCGGCTCCCTGCAGACGGGCCAGTGCCGCTACGGGCTCATGTGCAACCCCGACGGCGGGGTGATGGACGATCTGCTGGTCTATCGCCTCGATGAACAACGCTTCATGCTCGTGGTCAATGCCGGAACCCAGGCCTCCGATGCCGCGTGGATCGAGGAGCACCTGGGATCCGATACGACGTTCAGCAACCTGTCGGCTGACACGGCCAAGATCGATCTACAGGGCCCCGCCGCCCCTCGCATGGTCAAGGCGCTGCTCGGGGAAGCGATAGCAGGGCTCAAATACTATCGTTTCGTGCAGACGGCCTACCGCGGCGAGCCCGTAGTGCTGAGCCGGACGGGGTATACCGGCGAGATCGGCGTCGAAGTCTACGCCGCTCCCGACCAGGCCATTGCCTTCTGGCACGACGCCATGGAACTGGGTGCGGAGCCGGCCGGGCTGGGCGCGCGGGACACACTGCGCCTGGAAGCGGGGATGCCGCTCTACGGACACGAGCTCACCCCCCAGCGCCATGCCGGCGAGTGCGGGTTCTCCCGGGCCATGGCGCAGGACAAGACCTTTATTGGGTCCGACGTGGTGTGCGATCTGTCAAAGCGGCAGCAAGCACTCGTGGGAATCCAGCTCGAAGGCCGGCGTGCCGCGCGTGCCGGCGACGCGCTGTGCGATGGGTCAGGCGTCGAAGTGGGCGTGGTGACCAGCGGCAGCTATGGTCCGTCGATCGGGGCCGCCATCGCACTGGGCTATGTTGATGGCGCCCTGGCAGAGCCTGGCACGGCGCTGACCATCCGTATGGCACGTAGTGAACTGGCGGGGCGTGTGACCGCGCTGCCATTCTGGAAACAGGGCAGCGCGCGAAAGCGGATTGAAGGTTTCTTGGATGCAGGCTAGGATCAGTGGGGACTAATGAAGAGAGAGGAAACAAGCATGAGCCAAGACGATAGGAAGTATGCAAAATCGCACGAGTGGGCCAAGCCGGATGGCGACGTGGTGGTGGTTGGAATCAGCGACCATGCCCAGCAGGAACTGGGGGATATCACGTTTGTGGAGCTGCCGACCGTAGGCCAGGTCATGGAGGCCGGGGCTGAGTGCGGTGTGGTCGAATCTGTGAAGGCGGCCAGCGACCTCTTTGCGCCGATTGGCGGTGAAGTGGTGGCCGTGAATGACGCTTTGGAGGACACACCCGAGCTGATCAACCAGGATGCCTGGGAGGCCGGTTGGATCCTCAAATTGAAACCGTCGGACCTGGGGCAGATGGATGCCCTGATGTCGGTCGCCGACTACGACGCAACCCTGTAAGGCTGGCGATGAGTTTCGTTGCCAATACGCCGCTGCAGCGTGAAGAGATGTTGAAGGCATGTGGTGTGTCGTCGGTCGACGACCTGTTCGCCGACATCCCCGCGAGCCTTCGTCCACAGTCGTTCCGGTTGCCGCCGGGTCGCTCGGAACACGAGGTGCTGGAATACTTCAAGCAGCTTGCCGAGCGCAACTACGCCCAGCTAACGGTGTTTCTTGGTGGCGGGTTCTATGATCACTTCATCCCGTCGGCGGTCGATGCTCTTGCCTCGCGCGGGGAGTTCTTTACCGCCTACACGCCCTACCAGCCGGAGCTGTCACAAGGCACACTGCAGGCCATCTACGAGTATCAGACACATATTGGCCGGCTGACCGGTATGGCGGCGGCCAACGCTTCGATGTATGACGGGGGCACGGCCATCTACGAAGCCTGCCAGATGGCGCTGCACGCCACCCGGCGCACACGCATCGTGGTGGATGGCGGCGTCAACCCAGTCTACCGCAAAATGCTCTACTCCTACACCGCCAATCTGGCTATCGACTTCACGGAAGTGCCCGTGACCCATGGGGCGAGCGACCGTAAGCATATCGAGCAGGTTCTGGGCGATGACGTGGCCGGGGTGATCCTGCAGAATCCCAATTTCTTTGGCGTGATCGACAATCACGAAGACATCGTGGCGCGCTGTCACGAACAGGGCAGTCTTGTGATCCAATCGGTCTATCCCGTCGCCATGGCCATGCTCAAGCCCCCCGGTGAGATCGGTGTCGACATTGCCGTAGGCGAGGGGCAGTCGCTCGGGAACCCGTTGGCGTTCGGTGGTCCCTATCTCGGCTTTATGGCCACCAACAAGAAGCTGGTGCGCAAGATGCCCGGCCGCATTGTGGGGCGTACGCTGGATCGCGAGGGGCGCGAGGCCTTTGTGCTGACCCTGCAGGCGCGCGAGCAACACATTCGGCGGGAGAAAGCCACCTCGAACATCTGCACCAACCAGGCCCTCTGTGCGCTGCGGGCCCACATGTACCTCAGCCTTGTGGGCAAAGAGGGGCTGCGCGAAGTCGCTCTGCTCTGCCATGCCAAGGCGGAGTACGCCAAGGAACGCTTTAAGGCCATTCCCGGTGTGAGTGTGATGGAGACCAGTTCAACATTCAACGAGTTCACCGTGCACCTGCCGGCCGATGCCGGCGTAATTGCCGGACGCCTGGTTGAACGTGGTATCGCACCCGGTCTGCCGTTGGGCCGCTACTATCCGGGCATGGAGCACTACCTGTTGGTAGCGGTCACAGAGAAGCGCACCAAGGCTGAGATTGGTCACTTTGCAGAAGTGCTTGAGGAAGTGCTGTCGCATTACTGGGATTTTGAGGAAGAGCACAGCGAACGGATCGACGTGTAGGTAGCGCGTGGGCATTTTGGAGGCGGCCTGCCCCGGCGGCCGCTGAGTGCGGGGTGAGGGCACCCCGCCTCCAGGTCCTCGCACGCAGCTGTTCGGCTTTCAGTGCGAGTGGCCACTTTGCAGGGAGATGGGGCAGATATGAGCGTGGTATTTAATAAATCGGTTCCGGGTCGGCGTGGTGTACGTTTGCCGACGTGCGACGTGCCGTTCGTCGATGCCATTCCGGAGGAGTATCTGCGCGAGCAGCCCGCCGAACTGTGCGAGCTGTCCGAACTGGATGTCGTGCGCCATTTTACCGGTCTGTCGCGCCTGAATTTCGGTGTGGATACCGGGTTTTATCCGCTCGGGTCGTGTACGATGAAGTACAACCCGCGGGTCTCGGAGCGGATCGCCGGTCTGGAAGGCTTCTCGCAGCTTCATCCCTTCCTGCCGCAGCTACGTTCAGGCGGGATGCTGACCCAGGGCGCGCTCCAGCTCCTGTACGAGCTGGAACGGGTGCTGTGCGAGATCACCGGCATGGGGGCCTTCACGCTTCAGCCGCTGGCGGGCGCGCATGGCGAGCTGACCGGTATGATGCTGATTGCGGCCTACCATCGCGACAAAGGAAACAAGAAGCACACGGTGCTGATTCCTGACGAAGCGCATGGTACGAACCCATCCAGCGCGGCCATCACCGGCTACCGGACCGTGTCGATTCCCACGGATGGCACGACGGGACGGCTCAATCTCAAGGCCCTTGAGGATCTGGTCGATGACGAGACCGCCGCGATCATGCTGACCAACCCCAATACGCTGGGTATCTTCAACAGCGAGATCGAGCAAGTCGTCGAGATCGCCCACCGGCACGACGCCCAAGTCTACTATGACGGCGCGAACTTGAACGCGATCCTGGGCAAGTTTCGCCCCGGCGATGCCGGCATCGACGTCATGCATATCAATGTGCATAAGACCTTCGCCACGCCGCACGGTGGTGGCGGACCGGGCGCTGGTCCTGTGGGTGTGCGCGAACACCTGGTGCCGTTTCTCCCGATTTCCCGGATCGAGAAGCGGCGCGACAACTCGTTCGTTCTCGACTACGACCAACCGCGCAGCATCGGGTACGTGGCACCGTTCTACGGCAATTTTTCCATCCTGGTGCGCGCCTATGCCTACATCATGCTCCTGGGCGGCGACGGCCTGGTAGAGGTCAGCGAGAACGCGGTCCTCAACGCCAATTATGTTATGCACGCGCTCAAGGAACGCTTCGAGTTGCCCTATGACCGTTCCTGCATGCACGAATGCGTCTTTTCCGCTTCACGCCAGGCCGAGCATGGTGTGCATGCCCTCGATATCGCAAAAGCACTGATCGATCGCGGCTACCATCCGCCCACCGTCTACTTCCCGCTCATCATCAAGGAAGCCATGATGATCGAGCCTACCGAGACAGAGAGCAAGGAGACCCTCGACGCGTTCATCGCGGCGATGCTGGAAATCGCGGATGAAGCAGAACGGAATCCCGATGCGTTCGCGGAGCTTCCGAAGCGTGCCCCGGTTTGTCGACCGGATGAAGTGAAGGCCGCCCGCGATATGGATGTCAGCTTCGAAGCCTGCTAGCCATCCACAACAATGGCGTCGACAGGGCAATGCTCAGCCGCATCGCGGCAACCATCTTCCTCGCCGGCGGGCACTTCATCTCCAATGACCCGAGCGAGGTCTCCATCCATCTCAAAGACCGCCGGACAGGCATCCGGGCACAGGCCGCAGCCTACGCAGGCATCTGTATCAATCGTGACTTTCATCGGCGTCTCCCGTGTTTCGTCGTAACCCAACGGATCTGACCCCGAAACTGTAGCAGAGCAGCACCCCGCTAACAAGAATTCACATCGGGAAACGCGCGCCCCGCCCATCCCTTTCGCGCCTCGCAACGCGCGGCGCGGCCTACAGCCCAATCCTGCGCAGATCCGCCGGACTGCGTGCCGTCAACCCTGGCCGGTTGAGCACATGCGTATAGATCATCGTCGTAGCAGCATCCGCATGACCAAGCAACTCCTGAACCGTGCGTATGTCATGTCCTGCCGCCAGCAGGTGCGTAGCAAACGAATGTCGCAGCGTATGGCACGACGCATCCTTCACAATCTCCGCTTGCTCAACTGCCCGCTTCACCGCCTTCTGCGGAACATTCTCGCTCACATGGTGACGCATGTGTCGTCCTGAACGGGGGTCCGTGCTGATCCTGGAAGCCGCATGCCCGTGCCATACATCAGGCGCGCCATTAATCCCGCCGTTCCCGTCATGCTCCCCAGCAGATGATCACCCTCATCATACGTGAGCACCACAGGCAACTTGCGTCGCGACTTCGGCCGCTTATAATCCCCAAGATCCCCCAACTCCACATGGCGCACATTCCGGTAGAAAAACACCAAAGCGTTCAATGCCTGCGCCTGGGGCGCCGGTGCTACCTGTTCGCGTAAGGCCAGATGCTAAGGTATTCGTAACGCCGATCGTGGAAAAGAGAGGGACAAATGCACTGCCTCACCTGACGCGGATCACACTGGCCAAGCGGCCGCCACCATGCAACAGTGGCAAGCGACTGGGAGAGGACACTCCGCAGCAACGCGCAAAGACAATTTCAGGCGCAACTCAAAAAACCAAACGAACAGTGGATTTCCCAACAAGAGCGTCGACGGTATGCTGACAGCCGCGAATACACGGCTGACATCGCACCGTCACGCATCACGATCGAATAAGTATGAAGAAAATTAGAAATATTTGGGTCAGGCTGGCCGCTGTAACAAGGTGCCTGGAAAGCAGAATCACCCACAATACTGCCCTTGTCGCGATATTGTGTGCTGGTTCCTTGTTGCTCCTTTGCCAGCTTCTTCGGCACTATGCGTTTGAAACGCCAGCCTACGACCTCCGCATCCATGAAGAGCTTGTCCGAAATTCCCTGAGGGGAAGGCCTCTCTATTCCGATTTGCTGGGATACGGCTTTTTGGGACACCATGCATCCCTGATATTCATTGTCGTATCGCCCCTGTATGCGCTGTGGCAAAGTCCTATCTTCTTGCTTATCCTTCAGGGCATTCTTCTCATGCTGGGAGCGTATTTCGTCTGGCGTCTTTGCTGCCATTTTTGTTTGCGACCGATAGTGGGGTTTGCTCTTCTATGCACCTTTCTATTGTTTCGCGGGGTTCACAGCGCCTACTTCCGTGGGTTTCAACAGGAGGTGCTTGCCATGGTCTTCCTGTTGGGTTTTCTCTGGGCTATGTTTGAGCATAGAGCTCTCCATGCTGCACTGTGGGGTCTGTTGGCCCTGTCGTGCCGCGAAGATATTGCTCTCTTTCTCCTGCCAATCGGGCTGGTGCTCTGTCTTCGCCGCCGTTCCCTTGCATGGGGTGTTGTCATATCATGCGTGACGATTGGCTGGCTCACTCTTGCATATCTCTGGCTCATACCTTCGCACTCAGAGGGGGGATCAATGGCAGGATTCGAGAGATGGCAGCAGTATGGAAACTCCATCCCTGCCATCGCCTCGTACCTGACAAGGCATCCGGGCGAGTTATTGGAACATGTCTTCAACAAGAATGCTCTCAGGGTACACCGGGATCTCTGCTTTCTCCCCCTGTTTGATGGGATGATGGTAGGGGCTATCGTCATTCCCTGGATTGCGTATACGACAAGTTCGTTCCCGCAACAGGCTCACCTCTCCGGTGCATATGCGGCTATGTTCTTGCCGTTTGTTTTTGTGGGCACGATGCGCACGCTGTCGCGTCGCTTACCAGCTCGCGCCCTGTCGAACGCTTCCTTTGCATTAGTGTTCTCCGTTCTTCTCGTTGGAAACAGTTTTCGCATGGGCCGCCTGCCAGATAGTTTGAGTGGTACATATTCTGCCCACCAACGGCTCGCAACTCTTCGCAAGAACCACCATAGCAAGACAGTCTTAGCGCAGGGCTGCATTATCCCTCATATAGGCTGGCCGGCATCGTACGACATGATTGGTGCTCCTAGGGCCAAGC
>JAOZSS010000014.1 GCA_029939545.1 Kiritimatiellia bacterium
GCCAGCGGTCAGCGCACACATGGCACGGCGACGGAAGGGCCAACCGGCAGAGATTATAGCCATCGCGGATCGCGCACAGCAGCGCCTCCATAAACGCTATTATCGCATGAAAGAGGTGCACCGGAAGCACCACAACGTCGTAACCGTGGCCGTGGCCCGCGAACTGACGGGATTCATCTGGAGCATTTTGCAGTACGAGAAAGCAGCGTAAACGAGAAGGAGCTCTGGTGGTCGAGAGCGGTGAATGATGAGAGGTACGAACAGGCAAGAGCGCGATTGGACTATGCGACAAGGAGCCCTTGGTTCCTTGACTCGCGACATTAGAGGGCGCTGCTCCTCGACGGAAAACAGTCATGCGGCACTGCAACAGTTCGCTGTTGTAACCCGCGCATATCAGAGTGATTCGTCGTCGAAGCATCCCTCCACATTCGCCGCTCTTGGCCACCAGAAAAGAGAAAGAAGAAACCCTGGATAGAGACGGTATAGGAAAGTCTTGACGGGGTTGGTCCATATCAGTCCAAATGCTTAGTCATCGAAAAGATCTTGCCTGCCGGGCAGTATATTCCCCATTTCTACCCACAGATTCTTCGGAAGACCCCGAAATGAACGCATCGTTCTGAAGCCCGGATATGTCCGGATACGAACAGGCCATACTGATCACCTGTTCGCGGGCGGACAGGGTGCCAACGGTGCGGGACAGCGAGTCGGAACAGCCGTCAGCCAGCATACCTCCGAAATCCGAGTGAACTCCGACAAACCACAGTGTGTAGCAGTCATGCGCTCAAGTTTGGCGCGTATCCTGCTTTGTATGATTCGACAACCGAATCTATGATGCGTCCAAGCGGGGGAGATACGATGAAGTCATTTGCACTGTTTTCAGCATTTGACCGCTCGGACTTGCTGGAACGCCTGGGTCATGACGAGGATTTCGTCACCGAAATCCTCGCCATGTGTGTCGAAGAGGTGGACGGAAAGGTCACTGCCATTGAGAGAGCAATCGCCTGCGGGGACTTGTCTGTCGTTGGCAAATTGGCGCACGCTCTGAAGGGTGTTACGGCAAACACCAGTGCACATCGTCTCAGCGCCATCGCAAGCGAGCTGGAGCTGGCGAGCAAACAGAGCCGACTAGATCTTGCCCGCACGCTGGCCCTCTCGCTCCGTCCGGAGACGGATGAGTTCAAACAAGCCATTGCGGCTGATTACACAACAGGGATAGGTACATCATGAATCTTACAACGCTTCAGTGTGACCGCGGACGACAGGATGCGGGAGCTATATTGACCTCCAACTGGCTTGCCGTCACCTGTATGCATCTAAGAAGCGGGGGGCTGACATGAGCAGGACGAATAAAGGACAGAACGGGATCAGTATGGATCAGGGGAGATTCTCGGTATTCACTACAGGTGTTGATGCAATGTTGTCAGCTACAGTACCAACTGCGGCAACACGGCACGCGGGGGTCTTTGACATCGAGGAACTGGAGGCCGTACTGACAAGGCTGTCCCGCACAACGTCGGCATGTGATGAACATGTGCCACACATCATGATACAGGGACCGTACACGAATCACCATGTGCTCATTCGACAGGGGGATCTACAGTATGGCGAAGGCCTTGATCGGACGTCCGCTCACGAGAAGCTGTCAGTAGAAGACGTGTGCGACCGCATCGTCAGAGCTGCCCAACCCCGTAAGCAGAAGACGGCGAGGATACGGGTAGCCAAGCCTCGCAAACCCTTAGGGCCATCCGTGGCGGTCATTGCTGGTGCGACGATCCTGCTGCAGACGATTCTGGCGACATCGGGATACTACAGTGTCGTCAAACCGCTGGACTACACTCCGCTACAGGCAGGACCGCAACTGACATCTCTTAAGGACAAATGTGCAGGGGTGTTCTGGACACCTACAGAGGATACCCGGACCGTTCTGGCCATCGGGGATGGCGGGCAGGCTTGGCTCTACGAGATGTCTGATACACCAGGTGTCAGCGATTTTATTCCATTGGAGTCCTTTCACTATGAGTTCGCCAAACTGAACGGAGTGCACGTCCTTATCCTCAATGGCATCGAGGTGGTGGAGATCGGCTCGTCTGGCGAGCTGTCTATGGAAGGAACGGTATTCGTCGCGGCGGAGATGGACGCTGCACGCTCACGCACACTCATGCTGGGAGGACAGTCATGAAGCATTCCCGCACAGAGGAAGGATTCACATTAGTCGAGATCATGATTGTTGTCGCGATCATCGGCGTGCTTAACGCACTTGCGATACCCGCGTTCAAACGGGCCCGCATGGACGCCGTTGCAACACGCGTTGCCAATGACTTCCGCATTTACGCTGACGCCTTCACCATGCAGGCGGCCGAGAGCGGCAACTGGTTGCCTCGCCGGGCGCGCAGCCGTCTTCCCCATCAGATGAAGGGCTATATCAACCCCGAAGCTTTCGAAGATCTGACCGTGCTGGGTGGGCGATGGAAGTGGGCAGGGCCCACGCGGGCGCAAGTGAAGCGAGGGCGAACCACTGCGCGACTTCGCATGCAGAACCTAAGGCGTGCCAATAGGGATATTCTCACTCGAGTCGACGAGATACTGGATGACGGCAACCTGAAAACGGGACAGGTTGTGGGCAATCGAAATCGCCTGGACTTCATACTTGAATCCTAATAGAGGCCCGTGTAAGGCCCCCGTCTGGCTGCAAGAGGTAACTATGATCCGCGCAATCGTAACAGATGACTCGCCCGCAACACGGCGGATTCTGATTAGTATTCTGAAACGCATTTCCATCGAGATCGTTGCCGAGGCCGACAATGCCGACCAAGCGGTAGCGGCCTGTCTTGAGCATACTCCGGATCTTATGTTCCTGGATGTTGTGATGCCTGGAGAAACAGGTGTTGACGTGCTGCGACGCATGCGCGCGCAGGAGAGCGGCATAGGCGTCATCATGGTCACGTCTGTCTCTGACCGCGACATCGTCGAGTGCTGCCGTGAGCAGGGAGCCATCGGCTACATCCTGAAGCCGTTCAGGCATACCCGAATCGTCGCCGATGTTACCCGATTATGTGTCGAGCGCGGACTCCTGGTTCCGCCCCCCACAAGTGGAGAGGACCCCACTGATGCCTGATTGTCCTCGTTGCAAGACACAAGGGAGCATGAGCGACATGTTCTGTCGACAATGCGGTGAACGCATCGCTCGTCGATGCCTCTGTGGCAGCGTTTGTCTCCCCACGGACCATTTCTGCGGCAATTGTGGTGGCTCTCAACAGCAGGAAGGCGGGCACGCCTCCCTGGCAGGCGACAGCGACGTGAACGTTGATCAGAGAACAGAAAGCGACAGCAGAAAGGTGCCCGCTGACAGCCTGACCGAGGAAGCCGAACGAGATCGTGAGCATTACAAACTTGGACGTAGCCAGCTTCAACAGGACGACATCGATGCGCTCTTTTCCGCACAGGGGGAACCATGAAGGACTCTGGCGGTGAGGCCCGGCAATCGTTTCTTCAGCAGCTCATTGATTCGGGCCAGATACGCCCCTCGGAGGCCGCCACACTGGGGCGGGATGCGGCGCAACTGTACCCCGAGGATCTTGCCGCCGTTGCGGTTGAGAAAGGCCTGCTTAACGAAGCACAGGCATGCCGGAGCTTGGCGGACTTCTATGACCAACCCTATATCGACTTACACACGACTCGCATTGATCAACTGGCCGTCGCAAAGTTGGATCCGGTGCATGCCCGTGACTTGGAAGTCATGCCGTTCTTACTATTCGGAGATGAACTGTCAGTCGCCATTTGCTCCATGGACCTGGACACGGTCGAGCGCGTTCAAGCCCTGACGGGATGCACGATTCTGGTACATCTAGCCACGCGCGGCGACATCTTGGAAAGTCTGGAAACTAACTATCCAGATATGACGCTCTCGGAAGCGGAAACATCGGCGCGCATGGGTGAGTTTTTGAGCGCACAGGAAGATTCGCCGATCGTCAAGAGCATTGTCAACGCACTTGTGGTTAATGCCGCGCGCCTCCATGCAAGTGACATCCACATTGAGCCGGGAAAGAATGCGTTGCGCGTTCGCTTGCGCGTCGATGGTGTTCTGCGTGAGGAAATACGGCTGCCCACCGAAATGGCCCGACCGCTCGCGGCACGTCTAAAGGTGATGGCCGATCTTGATATCGCCGAGTCAAGACGCCCGCAGGATGGTCGCATCACATTCGAGATGAAGACACGATCGTTCGATCTGCGCATCTCTGTTGCGCCAACCATCTATGGCGAGAAGATCGTGATACGCCTCTTGGACCGATCGGGGGCTGCTGCGGATCTTCGTGCCATGGAGCTATCTGTGCCGGTTCGCGAGCGGTTATGCCGGACTGTCTCGGCCCCCAATGGCATTGTGCTCGTGACGGGCCCGACTGGCAGCGGCAAATCGACAACGTGCTATGCGATACTCGAGTACCTCAACTCCCCCGAAGTGAATATCGTCACCATTGAGGACCCTGTTGAATATCGTCTCGATGGGCTAACGCAGATCCAGGTGCAGCACGGCATCGGCCTGGATTTCGGCTTGATTTTTCGCTCGGTACTTCGGCAAGATCCTGACGTCGTTCTAGTGGGTGAAATCCGTGATCTGGAAACGGCCCGCATCGCCACACAGGCGGCACTCACCGGGCACATGGTTGTCTCTACGCTACACACCAACGATTCCGTTCAGGCCGTCATGCGCCTCGTGGACATGGGCGTTGATCCCTTTATGGTGGCCCCCTCCCTAAACGCTGTCCTTGCACAACGTCTGGCGCGGCGCGTCTGTCACGATTGTCGACACAGCGTGAGACCCACGGAATCGGACTTGGCACTGTTTGCGCCCTACGGGGCGCTGCCCGCAGAACTTACCGAGGGTGCGGGCTGCCCTAATTGCAACAATACCGGATACCGAGGGCGCCTCGGTGTGCACGAGATTGTTGTTGTCGACGAGTCCATTCGACAGCTTATATCGACTGCGGCTCCACTCATGGATATTCGGCGTGCCGCCGAGCGAGAAGGCTACCGTACCATGCGATTCGATGCCCTGAAGAAGGCCATCATCGGTCTGACAACGATGGCCGAAGTTCGCCGCGTCACAACGGCCCACGAAGATTTTGAGAGGCAGTAGCTCCGCTCAATCCTCCCGCAGCGGACGTAAAAGCTCAGGTAACGGTTTAACTGCTTGCCATGGACTCCTCCTCGATCAGCTTACGAATCTCGGCTACGAGTGGCGGAAAATCAGTAGGTTCAGTCTGTTTCATAGGTCTGGAGAAGATAGAGAAACCCCAGACCAAGGGAAGCATGAACTTGAAGCAGGGCCCACCCCGACATGAAGGCGGATATTCATTGCGGCGGGGGCGGATTGAAAGTACCCTCGGATGGAGTTTGAGAGGGCCCGTTGGAGGCGCATTTCGGCTGTAGTAAGGAATTAGCGTGAAGGTTAAGACGGTTACGATCGGTGGTGTGAAGGTGGGGGGGCGGCGTCCTTTGGCGCTGATTGCGGGGCCGTGCGTGATTGAGAGTCGCGAGGCCTGTCTCGACTTGGCACGACGACTGGTCCGTCTGGCGAAACGTGAGCGGATTCCTTTCATCTTTAAGGCTTCCTACGACAAGGCCAACCGGTCGTCGGTCCGTGCGTTCCGCGGCCCGGGAATTGAGGAGGGACTGGACGTTCTGGCTGAGGTAAAGGCGCGCTGCGGGGTGCCCGTGCTGACCGACGTCCACTCGGTGGAAGAGGTGGCCGCCGCCTCAAAGGTGGTTGACGTCCTGCAGATCCCCGCCTTTCTTGCCCGCCAGACCGACCTGCTCCGAGCCGCCGGCAGCACGCGCAAGGTTGTGAATATCAAGAAGGGCCAGTTCATGGCCCCGGAGGACATGGTCAACGCGGTGGCAAAGGTCGAGAGCGGCGGCTGCAAGCGCATCCTGCTCACGGAACGGGGTTCAAGCTTCGGGTATCACAATCTGGTGGCTGACATGCGCAGCCTGCCGATTATGCGCGGGCTGGGGTACCCGGTCGTGTTCGACGCAACGCATAGTGTGCAGCGTCCGGGCGGCGGCGGGGATCATTCGATCGGCGATCGCGACTGGGCGCCGTACCTGGCTCGTGCGGCGGTGGCAACGGGCTGTGATGCGGTTTTTGTTGAGACCTACGTCGATCCTGGCAAGGCACTGTGTGATGGGCCGAATGCGTTGGTGTTGAAGGATCTGAAGTCAATCTGGACTAAGTTGCGCGCGGTTGATGAGGTGGTCAATGGGTAAAGGGCGGACGTGGTGTGGAATGGCGGGAGCACTCTGCTTGTTGGCTATTGCTGTTGGTGCTCAGGAGGCGAAACTTCCGATTAGGGGGCTGAGGCTTCCTCTGGAGCTTTTTGAGGACGGGAGCGTGAAGATGCTGTTCTCGGCAGCGCAGGCGCGCGTACCGGAGGGCCGTGGCGAAGTGCATGCCACGGGCGCGCTGGTCGAGTCGTTCAACGCGGACGGTGGCTTGGCCATGGTTATGGAGGCGGACCGGTGTTGGTTCAACCGCATGACCGGGCGAGTTGACTCCGACGGTCCGGTGCGGATGGACCGTGGTGACATGGAGGTTACCGGGATCGGGATGGAGTGGAAGTCCGATGAAAAGAAACTCAGGCTTTACTCGAATGTCCGCGTGGTTCTGAAGAGCTGTGCAGGCTTGGGTAAGGTCTTGCCGAGCAGTCGAACAGCCGAACAGCCGAGCCGTGCCGTTTCAGGCAAGGCGTCCACCTTGGCCGAGGCCACGGAAGACAAGCCGACCGGCAAGCGAACAAAGAATGGGAATCGCGCGAGATGAAAAGACTCATACTCTTGTGCGTGGTCGGCATGGCGGGAATGGCGTTCGGGCAGGACGCCGTGTCCACGAACAGCGTGGCGTTAACCACGAACAGCGTGGCGTTAACCACGAACAGCGTGGCGTTAACCACGAACGGCGTGGTACTTCCCGAGATTGACGTGTCGCTTCCCACGAACCAGACGGTGATTACGAGCGATCGGATGGAGTATGACTACTCGCGTAGTCTTGCTGTCTTCACGGGGAACGTCCTGGTGCGCGACAAGGATATGAGGATGTGGGCCGACGAGATGACGGTGATCATGGCCCCCGAGGAAGAGATAGAGTCGGTGACGGCCATCGGGCGTGTGGTCATTATTCAGCCGGGGCGCAAGGCGCGGTGTCGCAAGGCTATGTTTCTGGTGGACCAGAACGAGGTGATACTGACTGGAGACGCGGTGATCAAGCAGGAGCGGGACAGGGTCGAAGGCCGAGTGATTCACATTTGGACAGACAGAGAGCAGATGGTCAGCGAACCGGGGCACCTTGTGGTTTTTACCAAGGAGTCGGAGGACGGAGGTCGGAAGTCCGAAGACGGAGGTCGGAAGACGGAGCCTTGACGGGCCGACTTCCGCTTGAAGGAGTGGCCCGGGGAGGGTATGCTCTCGGGTAAAGAACGTATGCTGTTAGAAGCAACAGGAATTGAAAAAGGGTATCGGGGGCGGCCTGTCGTGAAGCAGGTTGACCTGACGGTTGGACGCGGTGAAATAGTCGGACTGCTTGGGCCGAACGGTGCGGGCAAGACGACTACGTTCTATACCGTGGTAGGTTTGGTGCGTGCCGATGGTGGCTCCATCATGTTTAATGACCATGATATTACGCAGGAACCGGTTTACAAACGGGCGCGGCTGGGTATCGGGTATCTGGCGCAGGAGCCGTCTGTTTTCCGTAAGCTGACGGTCGAGCAGAACGTCGGCGCCATTCTCGAGACGTTGGACATGGATGCGGCGGCGCGGAAGGCACGCGCGGAGGAGCTGCTGGAGGATCTGGGTTTGACCAAGGTGGCCCGCCAACGGGCTTATACGCTGAGTGGTGGCGAACGCCGCAAGCTGGAGATCGCACGGGCGCTGGTGCGTGACCCGTTGATGCTGATGCTGGATGAACCGTTCAGCGGGGTGGACCCGCTCGCGGTGAGCGATATCCAGGAGATCGTCAGGGGGCTGCGCGACCGAGGGCTCGGATTGCTGATCACAGACCACAACGTCCGAGAGACGCTTGCAGTTGTAGACCGCGCCTACTTGCTGTACGATGGAAAGGTCCTACGGGAGGGATCGAGCGATTTTTTGATCAATGATGAGATGAGTAGAAAGTTGTACTTGGGTGAAACGTTCAAGCTGTAAGGAGGGCGCTGACTATGCCGATCGAAGTCACCACACGTCACATGCATGACATGGAGGATATCCAGGAGTATGCAGAGAGCAGGGCGGAGGAACTCGCGAACGCGTTTCCGAGTTGCGAACATGTTCACGTGATTTTGGATCACGAGAAACATCTTTTTAATGCCGAGGTGATTATCCAGGCCGGGCACCACGTGCGCATCGAGGGCAAGGAGTCTCTCGACAACATGCGTGCGGCCATTGACGGGGCCATCGAAAAGGCGGAACGGCAGTATCGGCGCCAGATGGACAAGGTCAAGGATCACCACTCGGCGATGAAGTACGAGGAAGCCAAAAAAGAGCGCGGAGAAAAAGTGTGAGCACGTCAGAAGCAAAAAGCGTAAAACGTACCTCGGTGAGTGTCGGCACCTTCCTCGATGTGGGCGGCCGTGACCTGAGCGTCGAGCTCGTCGCGGGGGGCAAGGGGCTAAAGCGCCGCATTCCGGAGGTGGCGATCAACCGTCCAGGCCTGGCGCTGACCGGGTTCTATAAAAGTTTTCCTGAGCACCGCATCCAGGTGCTGGGGATGGCGGAATACGCCTACTTGCTTTCGCTGGAAGCGGAAGAGCGGTCGATGCGGCTGCGCCGTTTCTTCGAGCGCAAGATGCCGTGCGTGATCCTGGGGCGGTCGAAACGGCCGTTTCCAGAGCTGATCGAGCTGGCCGAGGAGTTCAGAACTCCGGTGCTGCGCTCGAAGATGATCACGAAGCACCTGATCACCGCGGCCACCATCATCATGGAGAACCTGACAGCCCCGCGTGAGAAAACACAGGGAACGATGCTGGAGATCCAGGGCGCTGGCGTGTTAATCGAGGGTAAGCCCGGCATGGGTAAGAGCGAGACCGCGTTGGCGTTGATCCGGCGCGGGGGAGCGCTGGTCTCGGACGATGTCACGGCGCTGCGTCTCGACAGTGCCGGCGCCGTGATGGCTTCGGCTGTCGATGTTACCCGCTTCCACATGGAGATCCGCGGCGTTGGCATCGTGCACGTTCCGAGCCTGTTCGGGGTAGCATCCGTTCGCGGTGAGAAGCGCCTCGAACTGGTTGTGACGCTCTGCAAGACTGGCGAGTGCGCGCTGGGTGCCGCCGACCTTTATGCCCATGGATCGCGTACGTTCCTGGGGGTCGACATTCCCAGGGTGCACATCCCGATTGCGCCGGGGCGGGATATCGCAAACGTGGTTGAGGCCGCTGCGCTGGATCACAAACTGCGGATGCTCGGGCACAATGCTGAGAAAGAACTGGACGAGAACCTGATGGCCCTGCTGCAGCGCGGGCGCAACGGTAGCGAGTGAGTAAGGTTCATGGCGGACGGCGAGCAAACACGAGTTTTTGAGATCCGGAACCTGTACGGGATCCATGCCCGACCGGCGGCGCTCTTTGTGAAGACCGCCGGCAAGTTTGACGTGGATGTCACTGTGGAGAAGGATGGTAACAGCGTGTCAGGGAAAAGTATCATGGGCCTGATGACGCTCGAGGCGTCGCGTGGTTCAAAGCTGACAGTGACGGCGACCGGCCTGGACGCCGAACAGGTGCTCGATGAGCTGCAAGCCCTGTTTGAGGCCGGGTTCGACGAAGAGTAGTGGGAGAAGTAGTCAGTAGTCAGTAATCAGTAATCAGTAGGGCTAGAGCGGCCGTGCTGTGGATGGTGCTATGGTAGAAGCAGGACAGAACAACAAGCTGAAGGCGCACGCACGCGGCATTGGCGTGTCGCCGGGCGTCGTGATCGGTCCCGTCTTTCTCTTGGCTTCACAGGCGGTCAAGGTCGTGGAGCAGAAGCTTAAACCGGAGCAGATCGACCACGAGATCGCGCGGCTCGAGGATGCCCTGATTGCGACGCGCGGGCAGCTCAAATCGATCCAGGAGGATCTTGGCGAGCAGACCGGCGGTCGCGATGCAAGCATCCTGGACGCACATCTCATGGTGCTGGATGACCGTGCTTTTTTGGAAGAGATTATCAAGAAGACGCGCAACGACTGCTGCAACGTGGAAGTGGCGGTTCGGGACGTGGCCGAGGGCTACGCGGGGATGCTGGCCTCGCTCAAGGATGACTACCTGCGCGAGCGCGTGGCCGACGTCCGGGACGTGGCACGTCGCGTGATGCGCAACCTGACGGGCGATATCGATACGGCACTGGGCAGCCTGACGCAGAAGCACATCGTAGTGGCCAACGACCTGGCCCCATCCGATACCGCCACCCTGCGCAAGGACGTGGTGTCGGGATTCGCGACGGACCTTGGAAGCCCCACCTCGCACACCGCCGTTATGGCCCGCGCGCTGGAGATTCCTGCCGTGGTGGCACTGCGCGATATTACCCAGCGCGTTCGCGCGGGCGATATCGTGCTGATGGATGGCAACAAGGGCGTGTTGATTGTCAATCCCTCGCCGGAAGAATTGGAAGAATATGGAGCTCTGGCAGAAGCGCGCAAGAGCATTGAGCGTGGCCTTGACCGGCTGCATGATGAGCCGGCCGAGACGAGCGATGGGCATCGCATTACCCTGTCGGCCAACATCGAACACCCCGACGAGATCGCGGCCGTGACGCAGCATGGCGCCGAGGGGGTAGGGCTGTTCAGGTCGGAGTACCTCTTTATTTTCCGCGGCGCAGCGGTGGACGAGGATGAGCAGGCGGTGGCCTACACGAAGCTGGCCACGGCGCTGCACCCCGACCCCGTGATCATCCGTACACTCGATCTGGGCGGCGACAAGTTCTTCCGCGACGGGCTGGGACACGATGAGGCCAACCCGTTTCTCGGCTGTCGCTCCATACGGCTGTCGCTCCAGTATCCCCAGCAGTTCAAGAGCCAGATGCGCGCAATCCTGCGGGCCAGCTCTGTGGGTAACGTCAAGATCATGTATCCCATGATCAGCAACGTAGACGAGGTGCTCCAGGCCAACGAGCTGCTCGAAGAATCCAAGCAGGAGTTGCGCGACAACAAGGTGCCATTCGACGACGATATTGAGGTCGGCGTGATGGTGGAAGTGCCCGCTGCGGCCCTCGCCGCAGACGCTCTCGCCGAACATGTTCGATTTTTCAGTCTTGGCACCAATGATCTGATCCAGTATACGATTGCGGTTGATCGAGTGAATGAGCGCGTGGCCTATCTGTATGAACCCACGCACCCGGCGGTGCTGAAGTTGATCAAGATGGCCGTTGACGCTGGACATGCAAAGGGCATATGGGTTGGTGTGTGCGGACAGATGGCCGCCGATCCCGTGCTGGCGCCTCTGCTTGTGGGCATGGGCGTAGACGAATTGAGTGTGTCTCCTCAGGCGGTACCGTTGGTGAAGGACGCCGTGCGGAGCGTGTCGTATGAGCAGTCCCGGCAGCTTGCCGAGACTGTGTTGAAATGTCGTTCAGGAACAGAAGCGTTGCGGCACTGTCGGGAAATGGTCCGCGAAGCGGCACCCGAGGTGCTGGAACTTATCTAGGTAGCTGAAATTAGGTGAAGGGGAAGAGCATGGCCAATCGGTTGATTTTTACATCGGAGTCGGTAACAGAGGGACATCCGGACAAAGTGGCGGACGGGATATCGGATGCGATCCTGGATGCGCATCTGCAAGCAGACAAGCATTCGCGTGTGGCATGCGAAACCATGGTGAGCACCGGCATGGTGGTGGTGGCCGGGGAGATCACGAGCAAAGGCATCGTGAGCTATCCCGACGTGGTCCGCAATAAGCTCCACAAGATCGGCTATTCCGACACGAGCAGCGGGTTTGGTGCCGACAGCTGCGCTGTGCTGGTCTCGCTCGACCGGCAGTCGCCTGATATTTCCCAGGGCGTTACCGCCGGCGAAGGCATGTATAAGGAGCAGGGCGCCGGCGACCAGGGCATGATGTTCGGTTATGCCTGCAACGAAACGCGCGAACTGATGCCCATGCCGATCATGTTTGCGAACCGCCTGACGCGCCAGCTGTCGAAGGTGCGCCGCTCCGGCAAGCTTCCTTTCCTGCTTCCCGACGGGAAGTCGCAGGTGTCGGTTGCCTACGAAGATGGCAAGCCCGTGGGAATCGATACGATCGTGGTTTCCTCGCAGCACACCCCGAAAGTATCGCACAAGAAACTGACCGCCGGCATCATCGAGGAAGTGGTCAAGAAGGTCATTCCCGCGAGATTGCGCAAAAATACGCGCTACCTGATTAACCCGACCGGTCGTTTCGTGGTGGGTGGCCCCCACGGTGATTGCGGTTTGACGGGACGCAAGATCATCGTCGATACCTACGGCGGCATGGCCCGTCACGGCGGCGGCGCCTTCTCTGGCAAAGACCCCTCCAAAGTGGACCGCAGTGCGGCCTACATGGCACGTTACGTGGCCAAGAATATCGTGGCGTCCAAGCTGGCGCAGCGCTGCGAAGTGCAGCTCGCCTATGCGATTGGGTTTGCGGATCCGGTGTCGGTCAATGTCAACAGTTTTGGGACCGGCATGGTGTCAGATGATGCACTGGCCACGGCGGCGGAGAAGGTGTTCGGGCTGCGCCCGGCCCAGATCGTGAAGTCGCTCAACCTGTTGCGTCCGATCTATGAGCCGACGTCGGCCTACGGCCACTTTGGTCGGACGAGCGCTAAGGATCTCGAAACGTTCACGTGGGAGAAGACCGACAAGGTGAAACCCTTGCAGAAAGCCGTATAGCGCACCGTTAACCACGCCGTGGCGCAACAAGATGATTTGAGGAGTGAGATGGCGATAAAAAAGAAGAAGAAAGTCTTGGATGCCGAAGTGGCGGACCTGTCACTGGCAGATTTCGGGCGGCGTGAGATGGACCTGGCCGAGGAGGAGATGCCCGGCCTGATGCAGTTGCGTCGTGACTACGGCGCGTCCAAGCCTCTCAAGGGCGCTCGGATCACCGGATCGCTCCACATGACGATCCAGACCGCAGTCCTGATCCAGACCCTCGAAGCGCTGGGTGCCAAGGTGCGCTGGGCAAGCTGCAACATCTATTCGACGCAGGATCACGCGGCGGCCGCTATTGCGGCGAACGGTACGCCGGTCTTTGCCAAGAAGGGCGAATCGTTGAAGGAGTACTGGGAGTACACCGACCGTATCCTCGACTGGGGCAACGGCCGTGGGCCCAACATGATCCTGGACGACGGTGGCGATGCGACGCTCTTCGTTCATACCGGCTACGAGGCCGAGGATGACCCCTCGATCCTGAAGCGCAAGCCCGGCAGTAACGAGGAAGCCGTCCTGCTCAAGCAGGTGGCCAAGGCGATTAAGCGTGATCCGGGCCGTTTCCATCGTATGGCCGACACCATCATCGGCG
Organism: Kiritimatiellia bacterium; assembly: GCA_029939545.1. Lineage (GTDB taxonomy): Bacteria > Verrucomicrobiota > Kiritimatiellia > UBA8416 > JABMPJ01 > JABMPJ01. The sequence goes on from JAOZSS010000014.1 coordinate 13,491, forward strand.
TATCGGAGGAGACCACCACCGGCGTGCATCGCCTCTACCAGATGCACGAGAAGGGGCGCCTGCTGTTTCCCGCATTCAACGTGAACGACGCCGTGACGAAGTCGAAATTCGACAACCTCTACGGCTGCCGGCACTCGCTGGTTGACGGCATTTGCCGTGCGACCGACCTGATGCTGGCGGGTAAGATTGCGGTCGTGGCCGGCTACGGCGATGTGGGCAAGGGCTCCTGCCAGTCGCTACGCGGACAGGGCGCACGGGTCATTGTCACCGAGATTGACCCGATCTGCGCCCTGCAGGCGGCCATGGAAGGCTACGAAGTTCTGCCCATGAATGAGGCCTGTGCCGTCGGCGATCTGTTCGTCACCACAACCGGGTGTTGCGACGTCCTCACCGAGAGACACATGCGCCGCATGAAGCACATGGCCGTGGTCTGCAATATTGGTCATTTCGATAGCGAGATCCAGATCGAGAAGATCGAGAAGTACAAGTGGCAGGAGATCAAGCCACAGGTCGACCTCGTGACCTTCCCGAGCGGGCGCAGCATTCTCGTGCTGGCCAAGGGCCGCCTGGTCAATCTGGGTTGCGCCACGGGGCACCCGAGTTTCGTGATGTCGAACAGCTTCTCCTGCCAGGTGCTGGCGCAGATGGAACTGTACACCAAGCGCGAGCAGTATCCTGTGGGCGTTTATGTTCTGCCAAAACTTTTGGATGAGCACGTCGCACGCGTGCATCTCGGTAAGCTGGGCATGAAGCTTGACCGGCTCAGCCGGAACCAGTCCAAGTATCTCGGCATCAAGCAGGATGGGCCTTTCAAGCCGGATACGTACCGGTACTGACCCGTGTTGAATCAGTTGTTGTAAAGGATAAAACGTAAGGAGACAGAGAAATGAAGTATCGTCTGATGATGGTTATGGTTGGCGTGGTGAGTTTGGCAGTCGTGGCCAGAGCACAGGTGGAATCGGATAACCAGGCAAACTGGTACGTGGCGCCAAGTCTTGGCCTTCTCTTGTTTGAAGGTGACCAGGAGGTCGAGAACGGCTACCAGGTGAACGTGCGGGTCGGACGCGACCTGACTGAGTGGTGGTCATTGGAGGGCATGTTCCTGTTGGCCCCCAGTCTTGACGGGAACTACAGTGACGACTTTGAAAACGGCCAGCGCTCTCGTCTGGAGGCGGTAGATGGCAACGATGGTGTCGATTCTACATCTGCGATCGGCTTGGCCCTTGAGGGTATCTTCCACTTCACGCGCTGGGACCGCCTTGACCCCTTCCTCGCCATTGGTGGTGGCGTGACGTTCTACGCCGATGACATGGCCGAGGGCGCTACAGAACCGGCGTTCCGGTTGGGTGGCGGCGTGATCTACCATTTCAACGACGAGTGGGCGCTTCGCGCCGATGCTCGCCTCCTGCTGGCCGGAAAAGATACCGAGGCCAATAGCCAGCTCGACGGCAGCGTGGCATGGACCTGGGGTGCCGGGATCGATCCGTCTATGCGCGCTACCGGCGGCCCATTGGACAGCGATGGGGATGGGCTCTCCGACGTTAGGGAGTCCGAACTGGGAACCGATCCGTACGATCCCGATACCGACAAAGATCAGCTCAGTGACGGTGACGAGGTGTTGACCGCCAAGACCGATCCGCTCAACCCCGACACCGATTACGACGGACTCAAGGATGGTCCCGAAGTGCACCAGTACAAGACCGATCCGCTCGACCGTGATACGGATAATGGTGGTGTTGCCGATGGGCACGAAGTGATCGAAGACGGCACGGATCCGCTGAACCCTGCCGACGACCTCGTGCTCTTTGAGCTTAATCTCCAGTTCGACTACGACAAGGCCAATATCAAGCCGGAGTACTTTGACGATCTCAACGTGATCGCCAAGGTGATGCAGCGCAACCCGAACGCCTCGGCACGCATTGAAGGCCATGCTGACAAGCTGAAGCGTTCGAGTGAGCGCTACAACCGACGGCTTTCCAAACGCCGTGCGCAGTCCGTGCTCACCTATCTTGAACAGGTCGCCGGGATGGATGACGATCGCATGGAAGCCGTGGGCTACGGATTTGATCGGCCCAAAGCCGAGAACGATCCCGCGTATGGCAACCCGGAGAACCGGCGCGTGGAAGTTTACCTGCGCGGGGTCGACAAGGAAGCCGAAGGGATCAGCGGCGATGTTCTGACGACCGAAGAAGCCAACGTAGATGTGAAGTAGCTGGCCCCCTGCCTACGGCGGAATAGGGCGCGACAGCAGAGGAACCGTGCTAGCGAACAACAGGAGGAATGACCATGTCGGAACTGAATGTTGAACAGATCATGGAGTTCTTGCCTCACCGCTATCCGTTCCTCCTTGTTGACCGGATTGAAGATCTTGACTGTGAAAAGCAGCATGTCGTGGGCATCAAGAATGTCACAATGAATGAGCCGTTTTTCCAGGGGCACTTTCCCGGTCATCCCGTGATGCCGGGCGTACTCCAGCTTGAGGCCATGGCGCAAACGGGTGGTGTGCTCCTGATCACGCTGCTTAAAACGCATGACCTGACCCCTTATTTCATGTCGATCGACAAGGCGAAGTTCCGTCGCATTGTCGTGCCGGGCGATCAACTCACGATTAGCGTGCAGATCACGACTCTGCGGCCCACGCGAGCACGCATGAAGGCGGTGATCCGGGTGGGTGACCAGGTGGCATCTGAAGCCGAACTGATGTGCATGGTCACCGATCGGAAGGTAGGCGATTGACGGCGGCATGCATAAAACTGTGGCGTGTGCTGTTGGGAATGCTGGTGGTCGGAATGCTGGCGAGCGGGAGTCTCCGCGCTGCTGACTCCGGTACTGTTGCGCGCGCCTCGGCTATGGCCAGCCGACTCCCGACGCGGGCCCTGTCTACTCCTCCGGCTTCCGATATCGCCTACGTCAACTTCAGTTTTGACCAGGTAGATGTCTATTCCTTCGTCAAGCTGGTCGGCGAGATTACCGGTCGCAAGTTTGTGTTGGGCGAGGGGGTGGCGGGCAAGATCACGGTTGTTTCACCCCGGGTGCAGCAGTCCGAGGTCTACTCGCTCTTCGTGTCGATTCTCGAATCGGTCGGTTGTTCGGTGGTTGAAGACGGCGCCCTCTATCGCGTGGTACGCCTGCCGGCCCGTCCCACGCCCATGGGTGCCGTGGTCGGCAGCGGCGAGATCGGGCAGGGGCTTATCACCAAGGTTATCCGGCTGCAGCATGTCGATGCGGCCGCCTTGGTCAGGGTTCTTGAGACCAAGGTCATGGGCGGAAAAGCGGGGGGAATCGGGGCGGTTGAAGATACCAACCACCTGATTGTCTCGGAAACGGCATCGGTGGTTCGCCGTATTGAGCAGATTGTAGCCGAGATCGACCAGCCCGGTCTACAGCGTGTAACGGAAGTGGTGACGCTCGAGCATGCCGGTTCCGACGAGGTGGCAGAGCAACTCAATGCTGCGCTCATGGACCGGAGTTCGCGCGGACAGCGCATGCAGAAACGGTTGCCCTCTGTGTCCGGCACGATGGTGGGGCAGTCGCGCGTGGCGCTGGTGGTGGCGGCAGCGCACGCAAACGCCTTGTTGCTCGTCGGGTCGCAGGCCCAGGTCGATGAATTGAAAGGCCTGATTCAGAAGATCGATGTCGAGACGCCGACGGGGCAAGGACGCCTGAACGCGATCTTTCTTGAGTATATCTCAGCCAAGGACGCGGCGGCGAGCATCGGCGCTTTGCTGGAGAAGCGCAACGTGAAGGGGCAGCAGCCCTCGCGGCTGAACCCGATTGCGATTCAGGCAAGCGAAGCCAACAACGCCTTGCTCGTAGATGCGACACCGGGCGATTTCGATGTCGTGTTGAAACTCGTGGGGCAACTCGATCGCGTTCCGGTACAGGTTCATATCAGCGTCATGATTGCCGAGCTGACCACCAACGACGACTTCACTTTTGGCGTAGAGCTCGGGGCGCTCGATCTGCCCCGGACGAGCGGCGACACAGCCCTGCAGGGCGGCGTCACATTTGAGTCCGCTTCCGACAGCGTTCTGAACAGCATTCAGCAGGGCCTCTTTCCGCAGGGCATGACTGTGGGATTGGCCTATGGCAGCTCGGTCGATGACGCCGGCAACCTGACGACCAGCTATCCGGGCCTGATCAACATCAATGCGATCAAGACGGACAGACGTTTCAATGTGCTCTCGGAGACCTCTCTGGAGGCACTGGACAATCGCGAGGCCTTCGTCAGTATTGTCAACGAAATCCCCATCCTCAAGTCAACCATCCAAGGAGGATCGGGTACGGCGCGTGATGTAATCCAGAATATTGAGCGTATCGAGGCGGGTATCAAGCTCAAGTTGACGCCGCACGTGGTGGATGGATACAAGGTGCGGATGGAGCTGAATCCGCGCATCGAGGTCATCCAGGATACCGGCCTGACGCCGACGATTGCGCGGCGCGAAGTGAGTACAACCGTGACCGTCCCCAGCGGGCGAACAATCGTCATTGCCGGGCTGACCCGTAAGGAACAGATCGAAACGAAGAGCAGGGTGCCGATCCTGGGTTCGATTCCGCTGATCGGGATGCTGTTCCGAAGCCGCGTTGAAACCGATCAGCGCACGAACCTCCTCATCCTTGTTACGCCCATGCTGATTAATAACATGGAGGACCAGGAGGGGTTACGCCGCGAGTGGGGGCTGAAGACGGGGCTGCTTGAGAGTGAAGAGTAGTCGGCTGTTCGAATGTTCGTGCTTCGCTTTGGGGTGCATATGACGAGTGATGGGCTGCCTGAAAGAGCGGATGCCATGGGAATCCGGTTTCTTAACCAGATTCCCGATAACTGTCTTGATCCCGACCTGATCGCCCAAGTGCCGGTAGAGTGGGCGCGTAGCAATGGCATGCTGCCGATCCGCCTGGATGGCGCGCCCTGCGTGGCGACCGCCGATGTCGATCGTGTACAGGCACAGGAAGATTTGGCGCTCCTCATTGGTGAGGATCTCACGACTGTGGCCGCTCCGCGTGAGGTGATTCTCAGTGGAATTGAGCGCTGCTATTTCAGTCGGGACGACTCTCCGGACGACTTTCTGCGGGACTTGGAGGGCGGAGAGGTCGAGGCCGTGCCAGTGACCCAGGGCGGCAGCGATCTGCTTGCCGAGGCCGAGAAGGCCCCTGTGACGCGCCTGATCAACCTGATCCTGCTCGAAGCGGTCAAGCGTCGTGCCTCCGATATCCATTTTGAGCCGTTCGAATCGCGGCTGCGTGTGCGGTACCGGGTGGATGGCAACCTCTATGAGCAATCCTCGCCCCCCAAGCACCTCGAGGATGCGCTGGTGTCGCGCCTGAAGGTGATGGGGCGCATGGACATCGCCGAACGTCGTCTCCCGCAGGATGGTATGGCGCGGGTGCACGTGGGTGAACGCGAGATTGATGTGCGTGTTTCGACCGTACCGGTTGCAGAGGGGGAGCGCGTTGTGCTGCGTCTTCTCGATCAACAGGCCGCCCTCCTGCCGCTGGATAGCCTCGGCATGAGCACGACTGTGCTTGATGGCGTGGCGGGGCTGCTGTCTGCGCCGCACGGGATGATTGTGGTGAGCGGGCCTACCGGTGCGGGTAAAACGACCACGCTCTATGCGGCACTGGGCCAATTGGATGCTTCGCGTCGGAACATCATGACGATTGAAGACCCTATCGAGTACCAGCTTCAGGATATCGGACAGATCCAGGTGAAACCCAAGATCGGGCTCACGTTCGCGCAGGGGCTGCGGCATATCCTGAGGCAAGACCCGGATATCGTGCTCGTGGGAGAGACACGCGACCGCGAGACGGCCGACATCGCCGTACGTGCTTCGTTGACCGGTCACCTTGTCTTTACGACCCTTCACACCAACGACGCACCGGGAACCGTGTCGCGTCTGGTGGATATGGGCGTGGAGCCCTATCTCCTGGCCTCCTGTTTGCGTGGTGCTATGGCACAGCGGCTGGTTCGTAGGCTCTGTCCGCATTGCCGCCGTGAAGTGACGGCCGACCCGGTGCGAATTGGCGAGCTGGGCGAGGCGTTGGCAGCCGTTGTAGCGGGCCAGCCCGTGTACGAGCCGGTGGGGTGTGAGCGGTGCCTGGAGGGCTACAGTGGCCGGGTGGGCGCATTCGAGCTGCTGCGGATCGATGGGGCGCTGCGCGATGCCATTCGGCGTGGATCGGCCGGGCTAGACGAACTGCGTGCCCTGGCGGTCGCAGCGGGAATGCGCCCGCTGGTGGCCGATGTTGTGGACCGTCTGTTGGCGGGTGATACAAGCCTGGATGAAGCCCTGAATGTTGCGGCCGCATGAAGACCTTCGAGTACAAAGGGTTCGACGCGGCAGGGAAGGCGGTGCGGGGGCTTACCGATGGGCTGAGCGTCAAGCATGCCCGGGAGCAACTGGCTGCGGGCGGGATACTCGCCGAGCGAATTGCACCCACCGGTCGGCGCGTTCGCCTGCAAACCCAGGACCGTGCCATCCTCTATCGTGAACTCAGCTCCCTGTTGCGCGCCGGGGTCCCCCTTCTGGGATCGCTTGACATCTTGCTTCAGTCACCGGAGCTGTCGGGCGTGCGGGTCGTGCTGGCGGCCACCAGAGACGGCATTCGCGAGGGGCGTTCGTTGGCACAGTCGCTGACCCAGGCAAGCGCATCGGTGGGTGTTTTCGAAGCCGCCGTGGTTGAGGCTGGCGAGATGTCGGGTGGCTTGCCCGGTATGTTGGAGCGGTGTGCGGCCTTCCTGGAAGAGCAGGACCGGGTTCGCGAACGGATCCAGGGGGCGCTGGTGTATCCGGCTATTGTTTTTACGGTAGGTGTCGTCGTAGCCATTCTGATGTTGGGTCTCCTGTTGCCTCGCGCAGCCGCTGTATTGGGTGACCGTCCCGGGGAACTTCCAGGGCTCACGCGTGTCATGTTGGGCATCGGGCACGGCATAGAGCGCGGCTGGCCCATTCTACTCGTCCTGGCAGCGGCTCTGGTGGTGGTCGGGCGTCGCCTGTTGCGCCGGGGGAGGCCCTGGCGCCTACGCCTTGACCGCGCGCTGTTTAGGGTTCCCGGTCTGGGACGGGGCTACCGGCTTCTCGTCAACATGCGCTTCGCAAGAACGCTGGCCATTCTCATGGGCGGCGGTGTATCGCCGATACAGGGAATGATACTGGCCGGCAAGGCGACGGGAAGCGTCTCGGTGGAGGCAGATGCCGGGGTTGCGGCCGACAAGGTGGAGCACGGAACCAGCCTTTCAGAATCCGTACAGGCCATTCCGCCGCTCTCGGGGACGCTGCCGGGCTGGATCAGGGTAGGGGAGGCCAGCGGCGAACTCGAGCGGATGCTCGACAGTGCTGCTCGCCGTTTTGAGGAAGCGTGGGATCGGTTTCTCCGGCGCTGGCTGGTGATCGTTGAGCCGCTGCTGATCGTTCTCATCGGTGGATTTGTTCTGCTCGTTACCCTGTCTGTCCTGCTTCCCATTCTGAACCTGAGCCAGGCACTCGGGACGTAATGCCCGGACCTCTCGTCGTCGCTCGCAGGTTCTTTCCCCGAAAACCGTTCACCTCAATTGACTCGGGTAGGGTAGGTGGCGTAGTATGGGTATGTGAGTTTCCTATTCCAGAGATGGCTTTCCGTTGATTCGCGCAGCCTCCGCTCCCAGTTCGGGATCGGGTTGTTGCTTTTCTTTGCCGTGCCGGCGCTGGCGATGTGGTACTTCACTCACGCGCATGATGAGGTGGGACCCTTCGGTCCGCTCTGGATCGTGTTCTTCAGCATCTGTGTCCTGATGCTTGCCGTGGCGGGATTTCTCCTGATGCGCCGCGGTCCGATACAGGTGGAAACACTTCGGAGTCGGCTCGAAAGCGTCGTAAGGAAGGAACTAACCGATTCGGTCACGGATGGAGCCCTGTCCGTGGCCAACGACGTCGAATCCATCAACGCGTGTATGCGGGTGATTGTCGAGGAGCTGCGCTCTCATATCTCCGAAGTGGAAAGCGAACGTGGACGGCTTAGCGAGAGCCTGATCCAAGCCGAAAGAATCGAGGGCTTGGGCACCATGGCGACAGGTGTGGCGCACGATTTCAACAACCTGATCGCAGCCGTCATGGGGAATGCCAGCATCGTCATCAGTAGTATGGCTGCCGACGCTCCGGCCCGGGACAATGTCCTGCAAATCCAAGCCACGGCGGCGCAGGCAGTCGAACTGACCAACAAGATTGCACTCTACTCCGGGCATTGCCGTTTCGATGGTGCGCCGGTTAAACTGACCTCGCTGGTCAATGAGAACCGGGATGCAATCGAGAGCCTGGTCTGCAAGGGCGTGAAGGTCGAGTACCGGCTTGATGACAACATGCCGCTGATCTGTGGCGACCGTCATCAGCTGCAGCAGCTTCTGCATGGACTCGTCCAGAATGCATCCGAGGCTATCGTGAGCCGCGTAGGGACGGTGACCCTCTCGACGGGGATCGTGCTCTGTGACCAGGCGACGGTCAATAAGTTGGTCTTGAGCGAAAAGATTCCGGCTGGCCGGTATGCTTTCCTGGAAGTCGCTGACGACGGGGCCGGTATCTCGCAACACGTGCGGATACGCATGTTCGATCCTTTCTACTCGAACAAGATTCGCGGGCAAGGCATGGGGTTGTCGGTTGTGCTGGGTGTGTCACGCGCTCACTCGGGTGGCGTCCTCATCGAAAGCGTACCCGACCACGGATCGGTCTTCCGTGTGCTCTTTCCGTGCCCGAGTGCACTGAGTAGCACCCCCGATTGAACGTGTGCTCAGCCCCTCCTCGGTAAAGCGCTTACCCTTCCAATGCCTTGCGAATGCTGTCTCGCATACTGGCGATTGTGAACGGCTTGTGGATGAAGCCAGCCAGCCCTTTCTCCGTAAAGTGCGCAATGGCTTCGTCTTCATCGTAGCCACTGATCAGGAGTACGGGAAGGTCCGGGTCCAGGTCGCGGATCTGGCGAAAGGCTTCGGCACCGTCCATGTGAGGCATGGTCATGTCCAGCAACACAAGCCGGACCTCGCCTGCATTCGCCTTGAATGTATCCACGCCGACTCGCCCGTCTTCAGCCGTCAACACCTCAAACCCGAGCGTCTCCAGTACGCGCTTGCCTACCACCCGAACCGTATCCTCGTCATCGACAAGCAATACGGTTCCGCTGCCCTTCCAGCTGCCCGCTGATGGCAGAGGACAGGTGATGGGGGCTGGTTTGGTTCCGGTTGGGAAGCAGACGGTGATGGTGGAGCCCCTGCCCGGGGTGCTGTCCACTCTGATGGCGCTGCCGTGGCTGCGCAGGATGCCGAGCGTGGCGGCAAGGCCGAGGCCACGACCGGTGAACTTGGTGGAGAAGAAGGGATCGAACATCCGCTTGACGGTGTCCTTGTCCATGCCGCACCCGGTGTCATTCACCTCCAGGTAAACATAGGTGCCGGGTTCGACCGCGTCGCCGAGCAGCATCGTGTTCAGGGCCTTGCGATCATAGTCTCGCATGCCGGTCGTGATACCGACCGCCCCGCTCTTGTTCTCAATGGCCTCCGACGCATTGATGGCGAGGTTGAGTATGATCTGTTGAATCTGCCCGGGATCCGCATCGATCGGTAGCAGGTCGTCGGCAAGGTCGCAGCGGAATACGACCGTCTTGGCCATGGATAGACGGAGCAGATTGCTCATACCGGAAACCATGTCGGTCAGGTTGACCGCTTCGACGACAAAACGACCCTTGCCGGAGTAAGCCAGAAGCTGCTTGCACAGTTCGCTCGCCCTCCGCGCCGTACTCCGGATCGTGTCCAGGTCCTCACGGGCCGGGTGCGACTCTTCGATATCCATCAAGATCAGCTCCGCGCTGCCCAGGATCCCGCAGAGCAAGTTGTTGAAATCATGCGCGATGCCGCCAGCGAGAACGCCCAGGCTCTCCAGTTTCTGCATATGCTGGATCTGGCTGTTGAGCTGCTCGCGCTCCTCTTCCGCCTGCTTACGCTCCGTGACGTCCAGGAAGACAACGGCCATGTGCAAGGGGGCGGTCTGGAAGGCATGGACCTCGTAGACTCCATGGATCACGCCGTCATCATAAGTCATGTGCTCGGTCGACCAGGAAATTCCCTCGCGCGCCGCGCGTCGGTACATGGCGGGAATCTCTGTTTCGGCCAGGGGGGGGAATGCCTGTTCGATCGTCTGGCCGACAAACTGGAGGCAATCGACCTTCAGGATATCGCTCGCGCCGTCGTTGGCCGAAACGAAGACCAGGTCGTCTCCTTCAAGACGGTACGTCAGCATACCCACCATCGGATGACCATCGGAGGAGGCTGTCGGGGCCATCGTGTTTGGTTCTGTGTTGGGGCATAGCATCATGGCAGAACAAGGGTCGCAGGCGACGACGCTTGGGACGCAAGCGTCTCAAGTCGCTCGCGGTAAGGGCGGGCCTGCTTTTTACGGTCAGTCTGTTCATAGAGTCGTGCGAGATTGCCCAGAACGGCGCGGAGTCCGATGGTGTTCGGCGCTGAATCCCCCGCCTTATCGTATATCACGAGTGCTTCAAGGTAGCGTACCTCGGCCTCGTTATGGTGCTCCTGGAGGCGTTCGACTTCGGCCAGGTTATTCAAGGTTGAGGCCAAGGCGGGATGGTCGGCGCCGAGTGTCTTGCGCTGCAACTCGAGAATCCTGTAATAGGTGTCGGCCGCTTCCGTGTAGCGCTGCTCCATGAAGTAGATCTGTGAAAGAACATCAAGGTACTGTTCAAGTGCGTCGTCGTCCTTCTGGCGCGCACGGTCGCACAACCGTGCAATGCGTTCATAGTGCGGTCGGGCTGCGTCCATGTCGCCGAGGGCGTAGTATGTCTCAGCAAGATTCTTGACGGCCATGGCCGTGGCGGGGTGATCGGGGCCATAGGCCCGTTCCGCGATCCCAAGCGAACGATCATAGAAAGGGGTGGCCTCGGCCGGCCGGTTCTGCTGGCTGAGGACCTTGGCCAGCTGGTTGAGCGTAGTGATTCGCGTGACGTGGTCCTTGCCGATCGGCCGGTTCCAGGTTATGAGAATGCTGTCGGCAGACTGCCCGCTTACCGTGACTCGCGCAAAATTAGTGTGCGACTCCTGTTCGGGATAGTAGTCGGGGCCTTCGTGCTGTTCGCGCAGGACCAGGGCCCGGCGGTAGTACGGTTCGGCGAGGGCGGGGCGATCAGTCAGCCGGTAGATATCGCCGAGATCCGTGTGCGTGCTGATCAGGCGCGGATCGTCGAGCGGCATGCTGGCCGTCTCGATATCCATGACGCGCTGCGCGATTGCATCCAGGCCATCATAGATACCCTGGGATTTGTAGACTTGGATGAGCGACTTCAGAATCTCAGCCACACGCATGTGGCGGGTGCCGTAGCGCTTGACCCTGATGGCAAGAATACGGCGCAGTACGCCGTCGGCCGCCGCCATCTGGCCCTGGGCCATGAGTAACGTGCCGAGATTGTAGAGAACCTCTTCCGTTGCGGGGTGCGTGGGGCCGAAACGTTTCTCGGAAATCTTTACCGCGTCGGCGTAATGGCGGCGCGCAAAGTCGAGCTTGCCGCGCGCCTCGCACAGACGGGCCAGGCTCTTATGGGGGTTGAGCGACTTGAAGTGGTGCGGCCCGTATGTCTTGTCATAGATTTCGATCGCACGCCGGTATGCACCCTCCGCATGGTCGGGCTGATCCGAATAGAAGTAGACCATGGCCAGATTGTTCAGGCCATCGGCGACGCGGACAGACTCTGCGCCCCAGG
>JAOZSS010000112.1 GCA_029939545.1 Kiritimatiellia bacterium
AACCGCCCACCCCCTTTTCCTAGATTATTCCTGTCTTGAGCAGGAGCGGAAGACCGGTTACACCCCTCACGCAACACGGGCTTCAGGGGGTCAAAGAGACGCCAACTGGCGATGGACCTCGTAGGCGAAGACGGCGACGGTGAGGGAGAGGTTGAGACTGCGCGCATGCGGGCCGGGCATGGGAACGCGGTAAAGCTTGGCGGCGTAGCGGGTGTAGAACGCCTCGGGCAGACCGCTCGACTCGTTTCCGAAGACAAGGGCACAGCCGGGGATGGCATGATAATCGGTATACAGTTTCGTGCCGCGCGTGCTGGAGAAAATAAGTTGGGTCGGTTGCTCGGCCTCCAAATAGGCCGCCCAACTGTCATGCACAGTGAGATCAACGTGTTCCCAGTAATCCATTCCTGCACGACGGATCCTGTTCTCGGTCAGCGCAAAGCCCATGGGCCGGATCAGATGCAGACGCGCGCCAAGACAAACACAGAGTCGCCCGACCGCCCCCGTGTTGTGAGGAATCTCGGGCGCAACAAGAACGATATTGAGATCAGCGGGACGGTCACACATGACGACAGATTACGATCCGTTGCATGCCAAGCACATACAGCGAAAACACCACCCCTATGATGATCCCAGAGTCCATGACCATAACCTGCGCAGGACGCGCCGCGATGTCGAGATGTTATTCCGAAGATGGAGTTGGCAGGTGCGGAGGATGAGGGGTTGCCATCCCGATCTCAGATCCCGGGTATGCTGCCTGGGCTATCATGTACGACCCCGTTGGGGTCGGGGACCCCAACGGGGTCCACCACTTGTCCTCCGTAGCTCGCAGAGCGAAGGGGGGGATCATAGCCCAGCTAGAATCGCGGGGACAGAGCGGGGCCTCGGGGAACATACAGAAAGAACACCATCGAACAATACATCTTTTCTGTCACTCAGCATAAGGCTAGGATGTAGCATGGCTGAATTGCTGAAAACAAAGAGCTTGATCTGGGTGGCGGGGGCGGCGTTGACGCTGCGCACGATACAGCTCTGTCTTGCCGTGGCGGACGAGCCGGGTGGACTGATCCGGGCGATCCTCGGTACGGCTTTCTGCCTCCTGATCCTATACCGCTCTCAAGCGCCACGCGAAGCCGAGGCTGACTCTGACGAGGATAGCGCTGCACGCAGCACGCGTATGGCCACAGTTATGGCCGTTGTTTCATCTCTGGCGGTAGTCGGTGGACTCATCTTACATATTCGGCAGGTCGAGTGGCTCGGCATGCTGATGCTGACCTACGCCGCCGGCCTCATCGCCCTCCCCCGCTGGCAGTCGAAGACGCTGGCGCGCGCCCTCTTTGTACTCTACTGGATCAATCCACTGCCGGGGCAGATCGAGGGTGCGGCGCGCCTGACCATGCAGCGACTCTCGACCTCCGGCGCGGAATGGCTGCTTCACATCGTCAACCTGCCAGCCTGGGCTGATGGCCTGGTGCTACAGACGGCTGCCACCGTGGTTGAGATCCCACAAGCATGCAGCGGCATGCGGACAGCGATCACGGTCCTGATGTGTGCGCTGGGAATTGCGCTCGTCTTCGGCTTCAAGCGGCGTGAGATGACCCTCTTTGCTCTCCTCGGTGTCGCGCAGGGCCTGATTATGAACGCCGCGCGTATCGCGCTGGTGGCCAAACTCTCCGGCGAAGCGGAAGCGGCCAACGTTAAACAGATGATTCACGACAGCACCGGTATCCTAATGATTGCCGCCGTGCTCCTCCTACAGACGGAAGCCGCCGTATGGCATCGATTGCTGCGCAGGCAATGGCTCCGCTATCGCCAGCGCAAACGAGAAGGCAGGCGCTGGTGCGGAACGGCGGTTAACGTTGCGTATCGCCTGTTGGGATTTGGCTTTGTGGCACTGCTAATCGCCTGCGTGGCTTATGCCGGATATAAGCGTCGCCCCTCACACCGCGCCGCCATGATTGTCGGTGTAATCGAGAACGCCGGTGCCGATGATCTTGAGTCGGCCCAACGCGCCGCCATGCGGGCGATTGAGATCTGCCCTGAGCACGAGGCGGCCAATCTCGCCCTCGTGAGAATCCTGCTTGCACGCGGAAAGCATACCGAAGCGCTCAATCATCTCGACACCTCTCGCCTGGAGGCGGGCAGCCTTGAGGCCATTGTACTGCGGGCCGCCACATTGGCTGAGAGCGACCGGCTGGACGAGGCCGCCCGCCTGCTCTCCCGCCTGCCGCCCGATCAGCGGCAACATCCGATTATTGCCATGACGCTGGCGCAGATTGCCCTGCGCAACGACAACCTGTCCGCCGTCAAGCCCAACCTGCAACTTGCATCACGGGACCGATTCCTCGCGGCCCGCGTTCGCGCCTGTTTTCCTTACCTTGCCGCCCGTGGCCAATGGCAGACCATCGTGGATTCTGATCCGGCGGTGCCTCACCACGACGCCGCCCTACTGCGCACGGCCCTGACGGCGCACCTGCTGTTGTGCCGCTTCAACGAGGCGCATGCACTGATGGCCGAAAACCGGACACTGTGGGAGACAGACCCCTCCTTCCTGCAGCCTCTCGCCACGCTGGCCATGCGAAGCGGCAACGACACCTGGCGCGAGGTGTTCGCACAGACACTGAGCGGAACCATCGACCAGCTCTCAGCCGAGCAACTGATCGAACATGCGGAGACCTGTCTGAAGATGGAGCTCTACACCGTTGCATGGGAGGCCATCCTGTGCGTGCAGAAACGTGATTCCGAGCACCCCGGCCCATTCCTGCTGGCCGCCGTTCTGCCTCGTGAGTGGGCCAAGCTGCCAACATTCATGTCTCCGTCTGTGCCGCAGCAGAATGACGACCGCACCATGACGCGCGAAGAGCTGCTCAACACCTGCCTGACGCGGATTGCCGCCAAGTCGGCGGCCGGACAGATTCCGCGGCCGATGGCCATGATGCGCGTGAGAGTGTACGCCATGCTGGGACAGTACGACGACGCCCAGCATGAGTTGGATCGAATTGAGAAGGACTATGCGGGTGAGAACGGCGATCTTGTGCCGCGGCGCGCCGGGCTGTATTATGCCCAGCAACGCTGGGACCGCGCCTACGAGCTTCTGCGCCAGACCGATGCCGCCACCGCGACGCTTGACTTACCCACACGCGAAATGCTCGTGCGCAGCGCCCTACAGCTTGGCCTTGGTCTGCCAGCACTGATTTATGCCGAGGACAGCGCGGTACGCCTGCCTACCGAGGCGCGTACCGCAGCGCTGCTTGCACAGGTATGGTCGCGCTTTGGATTCCATGAAGACGCCCTGTTCATTCTCGACCCTGATGGGAAAGCCCCGCCCTCCCCTGGCCTCGCCGTGCTGCTGGAGAAGACGGGTCGAATCATTGAGGCCGACACCATGCGCCGCAGACTCGGCATTGATGAGCAGCGCAAGGCCGAGCGTCTGAATCCAAGCGGCAAGGTGCCGCCCGCCGAGCGGGTCATGCAGTGGGTGGCGCCGCCGGCCCCAACCAAGACGGAGCCCATTGTCGCCTCGTTCAGAAACCACGCCGAGCGAACGGTCAGTCCTTACGTGAAGCGACTGCACGAACAGACGGCGGCCTGGTATGCCGCATCCAAGCCCCCCGATCCGACGACAGCGCTCAAACAATGGGCCGCGTTCGGACGTGATCCGCTCGAACGGGCGGCAGCCCTCGACCGACTGGCCCGTCTCCAGACTGAGGCTGGAGACAAGATGGCCGCGCTGGGCACCGTCGAACGTGCGATCGAAATTCTGCCGGGTGCCGCCCTTTTGTGGCGCATGCGGGTGGCGCTGACAGGAGGCGATGAAGCGGTAGTACTGGAAGCCTCTGACTCCTGCCCCAACGACCCCGTCCTCTGGCTGGCGCGCCTAGTGAACGTGGTGCGTGGCGAAGCGCCCCAGGACACTGTGGACGGGCTCGTTGCCAGCGCCGTGACGCGGGGGGCCTATTCGCCAGGGACCTTTGTCCGGGCAGGCAACTTCCTGCTGAAGAACGGATACGAATCGGCTGCGGTCGTTGCCGCTCGCCATGCCCAGGACCATGCCCGTGGGTTCCTGCCCGCACACAGTCTTGCCATGCAGTGCGCCGAGACGATCGGCGATCCTGTCTGGGCAATGCAAAGCGCCCTGCAGGCGGCTGACATGGCGATCGGGCCAACCCCCTATCTTCGTGCATTTGCCCGTACAGCCATGAAACACAATCCGGATGATCCCGCGCTGGTCACGGCGCTGCAAACCCTTGTGAAAACGCCACCCAACCGCCCTCAGTGGCGCGAGCGCCTCGCTGCCGTTCTCTTCAGGCGCGGCGACTATCGTCAGGCCCAACGCGTGCTGGCCCCGCTGGCCGAACCCGGCCGCTACGCGCCAAGTCCGGGCATGGCCATTGTTGCGGCCGAATCGCATCGACGCACCGGTGCATACAGAGCAGCCGTCGGCATTCTCGTGCGTGCTCTAACCCGTCATCCCGAAAGCGTGTCGCTGCTGAACAACTTGATCTTCACGCTACAGGAGAACGAGTCCACACGGTCCAAGGCGCTTGAGTTGTTGCCACGCCTGCTACGACACGAACCATCCGCCAGCCTGCACGACACGGCCGCCTTGGTCTACCGCCGCAGCGGCATGATGGACGAGGCCGTCGAGCAGATAAACAACGCGCTCATCTTGCTCAAAGAAGACGACCCGTCCTGGCCGGTCATCATGTTCCATGCGTTCGAACTGGCCGAGGAACGTGGCGACGAGAACGTAACAGAAAAGCTCCTCACCCAACTGCGGGACAGCGGAAAGACGGACGGTCTCACGACGGCTGAGGTAAGGCGGATCGGGCGATGATGCTGGGGTAGTTGGGTAAGGCGATCGTTCAATCCCCGGCATTCTGCCTGGGCTATGATGGGGCACCCCGTTGGGGTGCGGGACCCCAACGGGGTCCAACGTCATAGCCCAAGGTGAAACCTTGGGAACTACGCCGAATCAGGCTGAGGATCCTCTTTCTCCTTCTTCCTGCGGAAGAAGAGAAGCATGCCGCCGAGCGCGGTGACAGCCAAAGCAATCTCCCCGGGCTCGGGAACCTGCTGAAACTGCCAATTGTCGAGGCCGTAGTCCATCGCGCCGATATTGGTGTGATCCACCACGACCCCGATCAGGCTCACCTGGGTCAGTGCGTCCAGCCAGCTATTCCCGGAGGATCCGACCTCCAGCCAGCCGGTCTGGTCATAGAAGTTGATCGTCCAGTGCTCCCAATCGTAGGCCACCGTCGGTTCGAGCAAGTAAGCCCATGTTGATCCGCCGTTGTAGTCCGAATCAAAATAGAGCCACTGATCGCTGCTGGAGTAGCCAAGATAGTCGAACTCAACCGAGAGGTCGTCGTACGAAGTGTAATCGCCGGTGTAGCCAGTAATTGGAGCGACCATGGCCTCGGTTTCTCCGGCGCCGATGGACTCATCGAAATGCATATTCAGGTAGCCGTCCGGATTCCCGCCCGTGGTTTGCTGCTGCACGGTTGCGATGTCATCCCGATCGTCCCAGCCCTCGGTGTCGTCGGCATCTGACCATGTCTCCAAATCGAACATGATATCAGCTACCCCACACGTTGCCATGGCAACGATCAGCATCACTATATAGAAAGTTTCTTCATTCCGCTTTCCTCACCGTCACTCTGTAGAACGCCGCCGCATCCGACGGAGGAGTATCCTCCACGCCGTCATCAACCTCGGCGGCGAGCAACTCCGGCCCCAAGCTCGTGAATCCCTCGTTCAGATCCACAGAGCGCCAGACATTGTAAGCGCGACCGCTCTTCGGGGTCCATGAAACCGTCACACCATCTCCCTGGGCGGGATCGACCCGTACAGAGATCTTGGCAGAACTCCATCTCAGCCCAGCCCATCCGTGCCGTTTCCGGCAAGGAAGCGGGCGAGCAGCTCTGCGTGGCTCCCGACCTCCATGACGGCGTAGAGCTCTTTCATGTGGCCATGTACGGGACACGAGGGGAAGACACGAGGGGTGAACTTCAGGCTAAATCCCGAGGATAGCGGCAAATGTCGTGAGCGGCAGCACGCGTGCCTTGACGTCAGTGACCTCGTAATCCTTCTTTCCCATGTGGACCTGATAGAAAGCAGGAATTGGAGAGCGCTGCGAGAAATAGGATATATGCTTGCTCAGCCCGGTATCTCCCGTCTTGCATTCGACCCCGAACAGGGGCTTCCCGTTCCGGACGACCACAAAGTCGATCTCGCGTCCCGCCGAGTCGCGGATGAAGTTCAGCTCCATGCCCTCTCCCTCCTGGTCTTCCTGTAGGTGACAGTATTTAAGCAGGTTGGAGGCCACCAGGTTTTCAAAGCGCGCGGCGGGGGCGGTGCAGACCGACCAATCCCACATGTAAAGTTTCTTCTCCTTCTTCGCTGCCCGAAGCTTAGGCAGGCCATATGGCTTAATGCGAAAACAGAAGTAGAGGTTCTCCAGTATCCCAATCCAGCGATCAGCCGTCTCGAATGCAACGGACAGATCCTGCCGCAGGTTGTTGACGGAGAGAACGGAGCCCACGCGGTCAGGCAGAACATCCGCGAGCAGCTCAAGTTGCGCGACCTCCTTGATATGTTCAAGGCTTGTCAGGTCATCGCGAATCACCCTGGTTTGGCGTTCTCGTTGCCAGCGCTTCCAATGTCGCATATTGGCTTTAAGAAAGGGTTCCGGAAAACCGCCGAATTGTAGTAGCGCCTCCAGATCGGATGCCGACGGAGTTTCGCTGAGTTCCCGGAGCGAAAGCGGATGGAGGCGGTGATAGTGGTAGCGTCCCTGCAGGGAGTCGCCACCGCGTCGGTAGTGGTCCAGCTTGGCAGAGCCCGTGACAAGAAACTGCTTCGTGGATTTGTTCTTGTCGTAAAAGCCTTTGACAAGATTGCGCCACGCTTTGTACTTGTGGATCTCATCCAGTATAATGAGAGGTTGTCCTCCTGGAAGCGCTCCCTGGAGCAGCGACTTCCTGGATACAACATCGTCCCAGTTCAGGTAGGCTGGGTGCGTCTCGCTGCCATTCTCGAGGAGTCCCAGGGCAAGCGTTGTCTTGCCGACCTGCCTGGGGCCACCAATAAAGACCATCTTCTCCAAAAGGTCTGCCCGCACGGCTGGCGTCAGGTATCTATTCATGGCGAACTCCACAATATCTATTCATGCATATATTAGACTGCGCCAGAATACATACATGCACATATTAGAGTCAATATGAAAACATCCAGACAACGCGAGGGGTCTTAACATCTAACATCTTCTCGATACGCGCTTCCAGTTTCTGTAGATCGAGAGCCGCTTCAACGGGTCGCCATAGCTCTCAATCAGATCTTACCAGGCGATGCCACACACATCCTCTGTCGCCTTGGCAACGTCTTCGAACGAAATCCTTCGGCGCAACTCCCGCTTCCCATCAGTTTCCCGCCCTATCTCAGCCAGGCCGTGCGTCAACCTTGCAACAAACGCCGCGCCATCACGCAGTACAGCCCATCGGGAACATCAACTCGAAGTGGTCTCGCCATGCCCACAAACTTGGGTCCCAGGCATTCTGCCTGGGCTATGATGGAGCACCCCGTTGGGGTGCGGGATTCGTATGTCTGGGCGTTTCTCCAATCCCAGGCATTCTGCCTGGGCTATCATGTTCGACCCCTTTGGGGTCGTCTGTCCTTTTAAGAACCCCAACGGGGTCAACCATCATAGCCCAGCGAGAATCGCTGGGACAGGGCGAATTCCCTTCCCCTCTCCCACC
>JAOZSS010000113.1 GCA_029939545.1 Kiritimatiellia bacterium
CTTCGTCTACTTGTACTCCGGCAGCAGATCCTTCTGGGCCTCGAACATTTCGAGGGTCATCGCGCGGATTTCGGAGGGGGTCAGGACGGCGGCGGTGAGCGGATCCAGCATGAGGGCGTGAATCGCCGTGGCAGGATCGGGCCACGTGTACGCGTCGAAGCTAGCCCGGTCGCGGATGACGCTACCTTCATTAAGCGAGATGGTCTGTGCGTGGTGATGTTCGCCACCGGGAAAGGTGAAGTCCGATGGCAGAATCGTGGCGTAGTCGTAGCCCGCATTCCGAAACGCGATAACCGTCTCTTCGACGCTATCCGGCGCCACGTCCGCACCTGCGGCCAGCTTCGTGTAGAGCGGTCCGTTGTGGAAGAACTCAAACAGAACCGGCCGGTCCGGAACCTCACGTCGCAGAATCTTTAGCAACTGCTCGAAATCCGGCTCCGACCTGACCGGCCCTGTCCACCATGCGGATGCGCTCATACCTATTCTCCTTATCTAACTGAACCCAAAGTCATTATCCTCTTTGCGTAGACACCTGTCTTTGGTTCAATCAACAGAGATGTACCTCAATCGCTGATAGGAATTGCCATGCAAACAGATGAAGGCCTTGTTCCGGGAGTCGACGGAACCGAGCGGATACTTCCATTATTGAGACCATATGCAAGACACTGTGGCAGCGAAACACGGTCAGAGTGGCGCATCGGGGAGCGCTGCCTGCTTGACTATTTGCTTGTCTTTATCGCCTCTGGCCATGGGAAGTTCATGGTGGATGGAGAATGGACAGAAGCCGTAACAGGAGATCTCTTCTGGATTCCTCCCGGCACGCTGCACGCGATGCAGGGAGATGGACCGGCAATGGATCTCGCCTACGTGCACTTTGACCTCCTCTATGATCCGACACGGAGCCACTGGGACTTCACGATTCCGGAAGGAATGATCGACCCCGGAGAACTGCGTCCGTTGCTGCATCCCCCACTGCCACACCCGCGCCTGACCTCGCTCTGCGGTCGACTGCGCGGACACACCAACGGACGGGTGGGAAGCCTGCTCCAGGACCTCTGTTCTGAAGCTGCCCGGGCTCAGCCTTTCGCCGGACTACACATGAGCGGCCTGTTGCTGGAGATCGTGGCAGAGGTGCTGCGAGGACAGATGGCCGAGGACGGTGGATGGACGGGCCATGTGCCCGCGCTCGAACGGGTGGCCGCCGAACTGTCCCAGCGCTGCGCCGACCCTCTCTCGGTTGCGGAGGTCGCCCGGGCCCACGGGTTCTCCGCCAGCTATCTGCGTGACCTCTTCAGCCGCCACTACGGATGCTCGCCGCGGACCTACCTGCGACAGGCGCGCATCCGCAAGGCACGTGGACTCATGGCCGGCACGAACATGACGCTTTCAGAGATTGCCGTACAAGTGGGATTCGAGACCGTCCACAGCTTCTCACGCGCCTTCAAAGCCACCGAACACTGCACCCCGACCGCCTACCGACGTGCCGGCCTGCCCGCCACCCGCGTCCAAGGCCGCCACACGCCCTATGCGCATTGATGGAGCACTGCTGCCATCCCCTCCGCAACGACAAACGAATACATTTGCCAAGCGCTATGATGAAGACTGCGGGGAAGATGGAGTGACTCGTTCTATTGCGTCTGTTTCATTCCTGCTTGATGGCCTCACGCGAGATGATGTCCTTGGCCTCAATCGACTTGATAACGCCGGGGCGAATCTCGAGGCGGACCTTGCCACCCACATCCTCATCGAGGAACACGCCTTTGAATACGCCCTGCCGACTCATGATCTCGGTGTCCGGAACAAAAAGGCGTTTCAGACTCTCCTGTAGCAGCGTGGTTTCCTGCTCCTTGACGGTCACCATCACAGTCTTTTCGAAATAACCCTCACAAACTAGCTGGACCTTGCGCTCGCCTACCTCAACCGAGTCGATCTTCAGCGGTCCAGAGGTGTGCGATCCATCGTGGCCATCCTTCGCCGGGGTTATCCCACGTTCTTCGCCGTCGACCAACACCCTGACACCGTGCGGATAGGTGGCGACCTCAAGAACTCCCGCGTTGCTCACCAACCGCAGTTCTTCGGCGTGTCTCTGTGCAAGAGAAAGAGCTACCGGCCGGCTCAGCGAGTCAAAGCCCTCCTTCTCTGCACGGAGAAGGTATGTGCCCGGAGCCAGCGAGACAAGCGTCACAGGAGCTATGCCCTTGAACCCGCCGTCGAGATAAACCCGCGCCCCGGGCGGAATGGACACCACATCGAGTGTGGCAGGTACCTCTTCGAGTACAGCGACAATCGATTCGGTCTGCCCGGCCGCAAGATCAACCGTGCGTCGGAAAGAGCGGTAGCCATAGAACGAAATCTCCAGTTCGCTCTCGCCCGCAGGAAGGTCCTCGATCGTGCATGGCGTACTCTCCTTCGCCACACCGTCGAGAATCACCGTGGCACCCTGTGGCGTAGAGTCGATCTCTAACGTGACAAGCCCGGATGCATCACGACGGGTTGACACGGGAAGCAACTTGGACACCTTCTCGCGCGCGCTGGCCATAAGAATCTTGGACTGCCTGGGCTGCCAGACAGCCAAGCCGATGAGTATGACCACAGTGACAAGCAGGAGCGTCAGCAGAACCGCAAGACTGCTGGGGTGCCGTGCGACAGGCTCGGGCTGAAAGCCAGCGCTAACACCTCGCACTGGTTCAGGGGCGACAGAGCCCTCCGATGTATTGGTCACGACGCGCAGGA
Organism: Kiritimatiellia bacterium; assembly: GCA_029939545.1. GTDB lineage: Bacteria > Verrucomicrobiota > Kiritimatiellia > UBA8416 > JABMPJ01 > JABMPJ01. Next base: position 2,734 of record JAOZSS010000113.1, read on the forward strand.
TTGTATCGCCCAGCAGAATGCGGTCGCCCACATGCAGGAGCGCCTCGCGGATCGGCTTGTCGTTAACCAGTGTCTCGTTCGAGCTGCCCAGGTCGGAGAGACAGAGAATGTTGTCCTTGAACCCCACCCGACAGTGGTGGCGCGACATGAGCGGATCAACAATAACCAGGTCGTTTTTGGAGGAACGTCCCACCCGTGCACCTGCGGCAGGAATAGTAAGCGACCGACCGCGTTCGGGCCCCGCTTCGATAATAAGATGTATGTTTTCGCTCATGCCAATGTGGCCCGCATCATAGAGAAAATATCACGAAGCTTCAAGGGGCATCCGGACTTTCTTTCTTGGTATAGCTCCTTAAATCTTGATTCTTTGAGGAAATGAGTCGAACCATTTGATCTGGGTATTGTGTGATAGCCACGGTTGAGGTTCAAAGGTTGAGAGAGGCGACTAAGCGAGGCTCCGATGGCAGATTTTCAACCTGCATTCGGCAGTTGAGAAACTACGAAATACACGAAAAGCGCAAAAGAGACGGGGGATAGGGTACGTCTGAAAGGAAGACAACCACCCTCAGAAAACCCCTGTAAACATTAACTTTCTTGAAAACACCATTTCGAGGGGTGGCGGTTTGCTCAGACCTCTACAAAGAATCAAAATCTATACAAGCGTCGAAGGACCCCTTTTGCTCTTGTATGTGCGAATCAAACAGAGTAGAACATATACCTACATCAAAAAGAACACGACTAAGGAGGGCGCTAATGACGGATAACACCTACTGGGCACACGTGGATCTCGACAAGATTCCTAACATGAAGACGGAAGCACCGGGACCTCAGTCGAAGGCCTGGCACGAGCGCTGTACGACCTACTTCAAGGGGTTGAGCGGGCAAGTGAAGCTGTTCCCTGTGGCTTTCGAGTCGGGCTACGGCTGCGTGCTGCGGGACGTGGACGGGAACGAGTACATCGATTTCTCGTCGGGTATCTACGTCACCACGCTGGGGCACTGTCATCCCAAGGTGACTGAGGCAATACAGAAGGCGGCTGGCCAGCTCCAGAATGCGCACGACTTTACGACGCCTATCAAAACGAAGCTGGTGGAGAAGCTGGCGGAGATCTTGCCGGGCGATCTGTCCGGATTTCAGTTCTACGATTCCGGCACCACGGCTGTTGAGGCGGGGCAGCGTGTACTGCGCGCCGCAACGGGTAAGCACGAGATGATCTCATGCTTCTATGACTACCACGGCAAGACGTACGGTGGTGTTTCATTGGGTCATATCCGTTCCACGGTTTATGGCCCCACGCGAGCACCCGGCTGCCATATGGTTCCGCGTCCGGATATGTATCGTCCCATGTGGACGAAAGAGGACGGCACGATCGATACCGATGCCTACATCGCCTTCTACGAGGAGTATCTCGACAAGGGCACGGCCGGACAGGTCGCCGGATTTGTCCTGGAGCCGATCCAGGGCTGGGGTGGCTCGGTGATGCCACCGGATGATTTCTTCCCGAAGATGCGCACCCTCTGCGACAAGCATGGCATCCTGCTGATGATCGACGAGGTCCTCACCAGTATGGCCCGCACCGGTAAATATCTCTGCATGGAGCACTGGGACGTGGTGCCCGACATCGTCACGATGGGCAAGGGCTTCGGCAACGGCTTCCCTGTGACCTGTGTGGCAGTGCGCGAGCCGTACAAGGAGAGTTTTGAGAGCATATCGGCCTCCAGCAGTTATGGCGGCAATCCCATGGCTTGTGCCGCGGCGCTAGCTAGCATCGAAGCTATTGAAGAAGAGAATCTGCTCGAGCACTCGACGCATCTCGGCGAACTGGCAATGACGCGAATGGAGAAGATGAAGGCTGAGCACCCCATCGTAGGCGACGTGCGCGCCAAGGGCTGCCTGATGGGCATCGAGTTGGTCAAGGACAAGGCCACAAAAGAGCCGTTCGATGAGGCTGGGAAGCTCGTTTACCAGAAGGCCTTTGCCAAGGGATTGGCTTGGATCCCGGCGGGTCACATCCTGCGTATGAGTCCGCCGGTGGTCATGGAGGATGACGTCCTTCTCAAAGGGCTCGACATGATTGACGACGCCATCGGCGAGACGGAGAAAGAACTGGGATACTGACCGGAAGTCGGAGGTCGGAAGTCGGAGGTCAGAGGATGAGAACGGTTAAGTTTGGGATTATTGGTTGCGGGTTGATGGGGCGGGAGTTTGCCAGTGCGGTGGCGCGCTGGTGTCATCTGTCTGAGATGGACGTGAAACCGGAGATCGTGGCGGTTTGCGATGCGAATGCAGACATCCTGACGTGGTATACGGAGAACTTCGCCACGATCAGGCAGGTCACCTCCAACTACGAGGAGTTGCTGCTGAACGATGAGGTGGAGGCGGTCTACATTGCCGTACCGCACAACCTGCACCAGACGTTCTACTGTGCGGCCATCGAGGCAGGGAAGCACCTGCTGGGTGAGAAGCCGTTCGGGATCGATAAAGCAGCCAATGACGCCATCATGGCCTGCATCGCGGCACATCCTGATGTCTTTGTGCGCTGTAGCTCGGAGTCACCGTTCTTCCCTGCGATGCAGCGTATAGGGGCCATGATTGAGACCGATGCGTTCGGCCGCATCATTGAAGTCAACAGCGGGTTCCTGCATTGCAGTGATATGGACGTGAGCAAGCCGATAAACTGGAAGCGCAAGCTCGCGTTCAACGGCGAGTACGGCTGCATGGGCGACCTCGGGATGCACGCCTGTCATATGCCATTCCGGGCCGGTTGGCTCCCCAGGGACGTGCGCGCCGTGCTATCCGATATCGTGCCGGAACGCCCTGATGGTAAGGGCGGTATGGCACCTTGCGAAACGTGGGACAACGCGACCCTATGCTGCACGGCTGAAGATGGCGATGGCCACCCGTTCCCGATGACGATCAAGACGCAACGCATTGCGCCGGGGCACAAGAACACCTGGTACCTCGAGATCCTCGGCACACAGGGCTCGGCCCGCTGGAGCAGCAAGCAGATCAACACGCTGGAGGTCATGCAGTACACCGGCGGTGAACAGGCGTGGCAGGTGATCGATATGGGGCACGAGATGGCATTCAAATCCATTACGGGCGGAATCTTTGAAGCCGGATTCTCTGATTCTATTCTTCAGATGTGGGCCGCATTCCTGTATGAACTGGAGCATGGTAACCCGCCGAGTCGTTTTTCCGGCTGTGTGACACCGGAAGAAGCGGCTCTGAGCCACCGTCTCTTTACGGCGGCTTTGACGTCCCAGAGATGCAATACTACTGAGCAGGTAGTGGTGTAACTCGTGACGGGAGATCGGAATGGTGCGTACATTTGTTGGTTTGGGGTTTGGGGCCATTCAGGGCGGCTTGTTTCTATATGAAGCCTATCGTTCCGGGAATTTCGACCGCTTCGTTGTGGCCGAAATTATGCCGGATGTTGTAGAGGCGGTCCGGCAAAGCGGTGGTTACGCGGTCAATATCGCCACACACGCCGGTGTTGAGCAGCAGGAGGTCGATGGCCTTGAGATCCTCAATCCGACCAACCCGGAAGATGCGGCCACTCTTATAGAAGCCCTTGCCAACGCCTCCGAGATTGCGGTGGCGCTTCCCAGCGTGGAGTTCTACCAGAGAGGCAACCCATCACCTGCAGCACTGCTTGCCAATGGTCTGAAAGCCAAGCGCTCGCAGTCGGACTTCATACCGTGTGTGGTCTATGCGGGTGAGAACCACAACCATGCCGCAGAGCTCCTGGAGCAAGAGGTCCGCAAGGAATTGGGGGCATCGGCAACTGATGCGCTCCAGGGGCATCAGTTCCTGAACACCGTCATCGGTAAAATGAGCGGCGTTGTGGCGGACGGGGCACAGATGGAACGGGACGCCCTGCAGCCCATGGCGCCGGGCCTTCAGCGTGCGTTCCTGGTGGAGGCGTTCAATCATATTCTGATTTCCCGGATCGAGCTGTCGGGGTTCCAGCGGGGCATTGACGTCCTGGTTGAGAAACCTGAACTGCTGCCCTTCGAAGAAGCCAAGCTTTACGGCCATAATGCCACACACGCCCTGGTGGGCTATCTGGCCCATCGGAAAGGGTATGCGACCATGGCGGAAGCGCTCGCCGAAGATTACCTGCGTGACTTCGCCCGCGAGGCCTTTCTTCAGGAGTCCGGCGCGCCTCTGATTGCGCGGTATGCCGGCGTCGACCCCCTGTTCACGCCGGATGGATACATGGCCTATGTCGACGATCTCCTTAAACGTATGGCGAATCCGCACCTGGAGGACAGCGTGGAGCGGATCATCCGTGATCCAGAGCGCAAGCTGGCATGGGAGGACCGTCTGATCGGGACCCTGCGACTGGCGATCTCGGCGGGCGTCGAACCCACACGTTTTGCCTTGGGTGCCGCCGCCGCACTGGAGTATGCGCAGCCCGGCAGTCCGGTGAGCGATGTGGGGGATGCGCTGCGCTGCATCTGGGCCACTGTTCCCGAGGCGGAAGCAGACGCCGTCATTACCAGGGTTGAAGTGGCGTGCAAGACATTGCAGAGAGAGCGCCCATACTGAAGGCAGGTGCCGGTCAGATTGATGTGTCGCCGACAAATATGCTGATCAGCGCGACCCATACCCATTCGGGTCCCGTAACGTGCGATATACTCGCGATGAGTGCCGATCCCGTTCTGGCGCCCACCGATCCTGGCTATGTGGAACTCCAGAACACCTGACGTAGCATAGATTTTCGTTGCACCTGATTTGGCCCAATATGAGCGATTACTGTCGTAAGTCGTTGATATAGACCTCCCCTCCTCGGTGCGCTTCCTGGAGCATTCGGAATGCGGCAGCTCTTGCTGTATTGACAAAGGCGGTAGCGGGAATCTCGCCGATGATCGTCGGTAGTGCCAGCGATGGAATTCCAGTAAAGGGGGTGGGCGGTTAGCTCCTCCTGCCCCCATATATCCCTTCGAACGCACCCTACACTTCATCCCTTTCTTAGTTCCCACACTTTGTCCGATACGCTTAG
>JAOZSS010000114.1 GCA_029939545.1 Kiritimatiellia bacterium
CATACGAGTATGAGATTTGGTGGGTTGAGTTGGAGGCATTGATAAGTCTGTTCTCAGACTGGTGAGTGCGAGATTGCCGCGTAAAGCGGTTTTTAGTTTGCACATTCTCTTTCGCACAGAAGCCCACGTGAGAGCCTTTCAGGTAAGTGAGTCCAACATACCGAAAACGGCACGGCAGCTAAAGGATAAATAGCCGCTTTTAGGGGTAGGGATTTCCCCGTAGTGGGGTATCAGGGATTTCCTGACATCTCGTTTTTAGCGGCGCTCTTCCCGCTCCCTGGGGTGACACTTCGCGTGCGTCTTTCCCGACGCCCTCCGGGGCCGGGACGCATAGCGTGACGGCAAGGCTACCGTCGTTCCTCGCGTTCACGCGGATGACATTTTGCGTGGGTGCGCTTCAGGTCGAGGATGGTCAACATGGCGTAGTGCTTGAGCGTAGCGAGGCTCTCATGGCCGAGCAGTTCCTTGACGTGGTACATGTTCGCGCCGGAGCGGATCAGCTCGGTTGTGCAGCTTCTCCGGAAGGTGTGCGGTGAGACCTGCTTGTCGATCCCGACGCGGACAGCGGCAGCGTGGATCATGCGCAAGAGGCGCTGGTACCCGATGCGTTTGCCTCGATGGACGAAGAGCGCTCTTTCTGTCGGATCACGCAGCAGGAACGGCCGCACGGCCACGATGTAACTCTCGAGGTAGCGCAGGGCCGTCTTGCCGATCGGGACAACGCGCTCCTTCTTGCCCTTGCCGGTGACGGTGGCCGCAGCGTAAGCCAGGTCGACGGACTCGACATCGAGGGCGAGCAGCTCGCCCACTCGGATGCCGGAGGAGTAAAACAGCTCCAACATGGTCCGGTCGCGGTGGCCCTCGGGCGTGGTCGTGTCCATTCGCTTGAGGAGTTTGCGGACCTCGGCGTGTGTCAACACGCTGCCGGGGAGCATCTGCGGTTCCTTGACGTACTGCAGGGCATCGAGAAGCGTCTTGGGTACGTGGCCATGAAAGGCCAGGTACTTGAGGAACCCGCGTACACTCTCGACGGCCTTGTTGATGCTCCTTGCCTTTAGCGGCGTGCCCTTTCGGGTCTGCCGCGCCGCCATGTGCTTCTGCCACCGTTCGAGCTGTGTCTTGCGGAGCTGGTCACAGCTCGTCACCTCGTACTGACCGGCGAGCCACCGGAAGAACGCGGCGCAGTTGCGCCGGATCGTGTCGCAGGTCGCCTCGCTGAAGTTGAGGGCGCGCTTGTAGTCGAGGTAGTCCGCGAGTTGGTGGGCGAGCGTCTTCATTTCCCGGGCCTCGATGCGGCGTGCATGGCGTGCAGGTCGCTGATGGTGACTTGCAGGTACTGACTCAAGCTATTGAGGTTCGCATGCCCGAGTAGCATCTGGATCTGTACGGGATGCGCGCCGCCGCGCAGCATGTGCGTAGCGCAAGCTCTGCGGATCGCGTGCGACGAGATAGCGCGGTCGAGACCGGCCGCGTCGACGGCGGCCTTGACGATCTGGTCGACGCGGCTGTGCTTCAGGGGATCGCCGGTCTTTCCTAGCCACAGGCCGGTGACCTCGACACGGTCGCCCTGGAGTTTCGGGCGAACGGTCTTGAGGTACTGCCCCAGCCAGAGGACGGCATGCTTGCCCAGGGGAAGCATGCGCTCCTTCTTGCCTTTGCCGAAGACACGGACCGTGCCGAGCTCCACATCAGGATCGAAGATCGACATGCGCAGGATCTCGCCCAGGCGTGCGCCGGTCGCGTACATCACTTCGAGCAGAGCGCGGTCCCGGGTTCCGTTGGGCGTGGTCGTGTCGACCGCGGCCAGAAGCTTACGCATGTCGGCCTCGGTCGGTACATGCTTGATGCGGCGCGGCGTCCAGTTGATCACGGTCCGCTCCATCGGGTTGAGGAAGATCAACCCGGCCCCTTCAAGGAACTGGAAGAACTTGCGCGCATCCGCGATAAGGCTGTCGGCCGTCACGCTGGATATGTCGCGCTTGCGCGTGTGCGCCTGGTAGCGCTCCAGGTCGGCGGCGGTGAGGTCCTGAAGCTCAACCGAACCGCCCTGCAGCTCGATCCAGCTAAAGAGACAACGGACCGCGTAGAGCCGCTTGTCGAGCGTGCCGCGCTCGTAGCGCTTGCCCTTCAGCTGGTCGACGTAGGCGACCACGAAGGGGTGCGCGTGCATGGTCTCGGTAGCGGTTGAGTTGGAACTATGATGACTACGATTATGATGGGCTTTCGCACACATATATCTCTCCTTCCCGGCCAAAGCCGAATGACTTTTGTTTTAGCGGCTCTCTATCAGTGACTTGCGCCGATTTGGGCTACCCGAAAGCGACCCGAAAGCGGGCCGAATGACGCCCGAACGACACCCGAATGACCTCGGTTATTGGGGCGGTTTTCCCAGGATCTGCCACATGGCGGCCTCGATCTCGACTTGAGCGGCGACCTGACGGGCGGCAGCGCGGAAGCGCTCCGCTTGGTCGGTTTTGGAGTTCGGGACGGCGTCCCGACGCTCCGGCCGTGGTGACGGTTCGGGCGTTGTAGTGGTGCGCTTCATGACAGTGTCTCCTTTCGGCAAGGCTCAAGGCTGGCCGGATCAATGAGCCCGAGCATGAACCGGGTGCCGTCTTTGCCCTGGCCTTCGTACTGCAAGCGGTAGCGGTGGCTGTTGGTGGCCCGGTCGCTCTCGACGCTGATGTATTCGAACTCGATGAGCTCCTTAAGGTGGGTATGCACACGGTAGTTGCTCCAGCCGGAGAACTCGCGGACCTGGCGGCGGCTGAAGGTGAAGCGGTGGAGCCGATCGCCCTGGTCGGCGTCGCCCATGCTTTCAGCTTGGCAGGTCTCGGCCGCCGTCGCCTTGATGCGTGCGCGGACCATCTTCTCGAGTTCGCCCAGGAGCATGCGACTCGGGCGGCTGAGCTCATCGAGGGAGTGGCCCAGGATTTCATGGGCGAGCTTGTTCGCGGTCCGCACGTCGCCGGGGGTGACTTCGATGTATTCGAAGGCTTCGCCGGTCGAGCGCTTGGCAACGCGGGTCTCGCGTTGCATCTGGTGCAGGAACGAGACGGCCTTGATGAGGTTCAGATACTTGGGATGGTCGCGCCGTCCCTGGAGCCGGTCGTCACCGTAGGTGAGACGATCGGCGTAGGGGTTGACGACGACCAGCCGACGCAGCAGGCGCTGGAAGTTACGGTGTCGTTTCAAGACAGCGTCGACTTCGAGACTACCGCGCACGCCATCGAGCGTGTGCCGCTTGCGCTGGAAGTCGAGTATGGCCCGGGTCTGCTCTCTGGATTCGTCGATGAAGGTAACCCAGAAGCGGCTCTTCGTCTCGGGATCGGTGTTGGGGTTGGTCGTGGTGAGGAAGACGCTTGAAGGGCCTTCGACGCGGTTCTCCATCGTTGTGAGACGACCGGAACCGATGTCCTTTATAGTGCTCTCGATGACAAGCTCACCGGCGCTGATCAAGTTCCGGATCGCGTAGCTTGCTTCCTCCGCGCCGTCGCCCTCTTCGAGCGCGAGCACCTTGTGCTTGAGCGAGAGGCGATCCTTGTAGAACAGGGCCTTGCCGGAAAGGCTCGTGAGCTTCACGAGGTCTTCCGGGGGCACGAAGAGAAGCGCCGTGTCCTGGAGTGCGGTTTTGCCAGCGCCGGAGCTGGACAGACAGAGCAGCGAAAGCGGGTCGTCAGTCTTGCGGCTGGTGGCGGCTAAATAGGCGAGCAGCTTGTTGGGTTCCTCGCCGACGAGACCGCAGGTCTCGAAGTCGGCCAGTATGGCCGCGGCCAGGTCGGGGCGGCGGCCGAAGGCCTCCGCTTCTGATCGGTCGGCCGCGGTGAGCATGGCGACCGGGTCGGGTGTGTTGGCCGCAGCCTCGCTACGCGTGGGCGTGGATTCACAACGCTTGATCAGCTTGGCGATGTCGGCCTCGATGGTCTCGGGCGGCTCGTCGTAGATCCGGCAAAGATCCTGCGCCAGGGCGCGGCGTGAGCGAGCGCTGTAGAAGTCGAGCGTATCGACGTGCAGCTTGCCGGCATGTTCGACGCGGACGGTGGCGCGCAGTTTGCGCGGGCCTTTGTCGAGCCCGAGTAGGTTGTACGTGCGCAGGCCGAAGGTGACGGCGAAGCCGCCATTCTGAGGTGAAGAGTTGCCGGGGGCCTGGTCGGGTGCTCCATCGGCCCGCTTAACGGATGGCTCCGGCGCAGGTCCCGGCGTGAGATTCATTTCTGAAGGCGTCCACGCATCGGAGGCGAGGAAGCGCGCTAGCGCTTCAGCTCCGTGCTCGGTCAAGTAGCTGTTCGGATCCTGGTCGGCAGGAAGCGCCTTGACGGTGACGGCCAGGCCTCCGGCTTCAAGCCGGGGCTGGAGTTTGGCGGCGGCCTTGGCTCCGGCGTCGTCGCCATCGAGCAGGAGCGTAACGGCGGTAACGCCGTGTAGCTTCATGTCCTCGATGTCGGCGTCGGTCAGGCCGTTCGTTCCCTGGGCTGCGACGACGTTGGGGAACCCGGCGACTTCGACGCTGAGCCCGTCGAGGATCGACTCGACGATGAGTAGCTCGGAGTAGGTCTTCATCACCGGCGCGTTCCAGAGCCCGGTCGGCCGACCGGGAAGGAAGGCGTGGCGCTTTATTCCGTCGTTAGTGTACCGGCCGTAGAGCGTGACCAGATTTCCGTCGACATCGAGGACGGGGAAGACCACGCAACCGCCGAAGCGCTCCAGCTCGGGCGTGGCGTCCGGCTTGTTCGGCTCGAGCAGGATACCCACGGCGGCGAGCTCGTCGCGGACGTTACCGTTCCCCGGGAGGATCTCGGACAGGTTGCCTTTGCAGTACCCGGCGCGGTGCCTGGTCAACAGGCCCGCATCGGTAATGCCGCGATGGTCGAGGTAGCTTGTGCCCTCTTCGGCCTCGGCCAGGTTCTTCTCGTAGATCGTGACGGCACGCTCGATCAGGGCGGCGGCGCGTTCGGCCGGGATCTCCGGCCGGTCTGGTTTGGGATCTTTCTGTTTAGTCGCGGTGCTGCCGCGGCTGATCAGACCGTTAGAGGTCATGAGTTTATCGACGGCTTCACGGAACGTGATCCCGTCGAGCTGCATGACCAGGTCGATCACGCTGCCGCCTTTGTCGCACCCCATGCAGTGCCATAGGTTCTTGCTTGGGGTGACGATGAAGGACGGTTCGTTCTCGTCGTGGAACGGGCAGCGGCCGACGTAGTCGGCGGTGCCGTGTTTCTTCAGGTCGATGCCGTGTGCGGCGCACACGTGCAGGATGGATACGTTTTGCTTTAGCTGTGCGAGTTCTGCATCGTCGTACTTACGGCTGCGGGCCATGACGATTCCCTCCTTGTTGTGGAACCTCGGCCCGCGCTGTGGTATCGTCCCACTGAGCTTGAGCTTCGGCTCGGGTTTACCGGGCCAGTCGTTGTGTATCCGCCAAGATCCTACGGCTGGCCCATTTTTCTTGATGCTGTCAACATCTATATGACTGCACAGTTATGTCTAATAGACTGGACACTTGCAAGCCCTTTTTCTACCTTCGGGTTATGTTGTTGTTCATGACAGAGAACGTAACTCATTTGCGGAGCCTGCGAGAGGCCGCCGGGATCTCCCTGCGCGAGCTCGCACGGCAGATCGATCAGCACCCGTCAAACGTCAGTTTCTGGGAGCGGACAGGGAAGCTTCCGAAGTCGGATGTGCTGGTCACGATGGCTCACGCCCTGGGCGTGAGCGTCGAGGAACTGCTCGGACAGAAGAAGCCGCGCCGAGTGGCACACCCGGGCGGCAAGCTCGGGCAGGTGTTTGAAGCGGTGGCGGAGCTGCCGCGACGACAGCAACAGCGGATTGTTGAGGTCGTCGATGCGCTCGTAAAGCAGAGCGCCGCATCGTGACACAGGGCGACGACCTGGGAAAGTGCCCGGCTTGTGACACGCCTCTGATCTGCAACAGCCGCGAGGCTCGCGAGGACTATCACGTTGCGTTGCCTGGGGCGGCGGTGCCGCCGAAGGCGTACTATCCGAATTTCTATCACGACATTGAAGCGGTCTGGTGCCCGAACTGCGGCCTGGCGAAGAGCGTGGCGTTTCCTGACCTGCGGGTATCAAGTCTGACGCCTGAGTTCCGCGACTGGCTCACGAAGCGCGGCAGCATCCCGTTGCAAGAGGACTGAAGCCCCTCACCCCCCGTTGCGCTCACCCCCCTCTCCCCGCGATTCGGGAGATGTCTTTGCCTTAGCGGCTTGGAGATCGCGCCGTGTGCGCGATCCTCGCAGGCCGTTTTCTGATGGTTCGGCCGATCGGGGCCGATTCCGGCCTCCTGGCCGGAAGCGGGCCCGGTGGCCGGGAGCAGCTAAGGGATTGTGGAGGCTTTGAAGATGCCGGGGCTGGCGTGACGGGTGCTCCGCAGCCGACATGCCAGCTATGGGGAAAGGGTGGGACGGCCGCTTGAAGCTGTGGATGGACGGGGCAGCGCGACTGTCGGGCCGGTGTCCGGAGCGGTCATGTTGCGGGGCACCGACCAGCCTCAGCTTGATGCGGACGGCCCAGGGGAACCGGGCACGGGGGTTCCCCTTCAATAAATGAGCAAGCCGGTTTTGCGGTGGCTCACGTGTGTTGAATACTTGGAAGCACACGTTTGCCACGGCAACACCGGCTTTCCGATTGGGGGCAGCTCTGCTGCCGGGGCAAGGGCGGAGCGCCCCTGCATGATTGTGTGCGTTCGCTTCCTCCGAGAAGCCCTGAACCCACGCCCTGCCGCCGAGTGGACAGAATACTTTCTGTCCAAGCCCGTAGGGCCGTCAGTCTGCCGGTCTCCGTGGGCCGTGCAGCGGCCCGCAACAGAGACCGGCAGACTGGCGGTGCGGGTGTGCGCCGGAAAGGATCAACGTTGCATAATGGATCCGTTATGCGATGTTGATCCGGTGACGGCAGGCCGGTCGATCGACTTTACCAGCCAGCGTCGGCTGACCAACAAGCTCCTCTTCCCTGTCACTCACGAAATCATTTTGGCCGGGTTGCCGGCATTCCGGCGCGGACCCGCACGGCTCGGCGGCAGGGTGTGGGTTCGGGGCGCCCTCACATAACCAACCACGTCTGATTTCACCGGAAAGCTCCGCCCGCAGTGTAGGAGCAGCCCGCCCGCCTCTGGCGGGACCAGCGGGAGCGTCACCGCCGGAGGCATTCCGCATACATGATGGAGCGTAGCGTCAAGGTCGTCCTGAGCTTGTCGAAGGGCGACTCTGCTTGGGGGCGTTGGCGCGGTTCTTGGCTTCAAGCAAGAACCGTGAGCAACGCGGGGGGATTGGATGCGGGCAGGTACCTGGTGACGGTACCGGCCACGTCGGCGCGGGCAGGGCCTCGCATCAAGTGTGACAGGTATTCCTGGCGCACTTGATGGCCTTCAGGTGCGAGGATAACGGACGGGAGCTCGCCGAGTACGTCGGGGTGCGGATTGGGCGAAGACGCCGTAAGGCGGCTGAGGATGCGCAGCGCATCGGATCGGTGTGGAGCGTTGGTGTTACCAGCACGGGAGCACTTGGCGTGCATCCTGGCTTCAAGCAAGATGCATGCAAAGTGCGGTGGCGCAGGGGGGACCGTAGACCGATCACGACGCTTGCCCGCCTGTGGCGTGGTAGTCGGGATCGGTCGGGTCGGTCGGGCCGATTGGTCGGCAGGATCGGTAGCCGTTCGTCGACGCAGTCGACGGACGGGGTCGGGGCGGTGTGAAGGAGGGGATTAC
>JAOZSS010000115.1:0-6721 GCA_029939545.1 Kiritimatiellia bacterium
GGTGGAAGGCCGGCGTGGTCGTGGGGGCGGATCGATTGAACCCGTCGGCGGGTAACGCGTTCCTGAAGATCCTGGAAGAACCTCCCGGTCAGTGCCTTTTCATGCTTCTGAGTAATGCCCCGCAGTTCCTGCTGCCGACGATCGTGTCGCGTTGCCAGCGCCTCTCAGTCGGCCGCGACGCGCTGCGCCTGCCTGCCGTGTGGCGCGACCAGCTGGTTGAATTACTCCTGGAGCGTGGTGATGGCCGCATCGGGGGAGGGCGCATCGTGGCGGTCGAGCACAGCCGCGCGCGCATGGAGGCCCTGCTTAAGGAGGTCAAGCTGGCCGCGAAAGAACACGAGGTGGAGGTGGCCGAGGAAGCGAGCACAGAGGAAGAGGACGACACGCTGGACGCACGCATCGAGGCGCGCTATCGCGAGCTTCGTGCTGAGGTCCTGCGTGCCCTGTTGAGCTGGTATCGCGATATACTGGTCTTGCTTTGTGGTGGGGCCCCCTCTCTGGTATACTTCGCGGATCAAGTGGAGGTCTTGGGCGAGCGCGCCGGTGCCCTGAGGTACCGGGAGGCGTTGGCCAACGTGGCCACGATTGAGGATATGAACAAGAAATTGGAGCAGAACCTGCCGGAACCGTTGGTGCTGGCAGATGCTTTTCACCGTTTGAAGTAAGTGTGAGGACAGGATGTTGCGGTCGGCATATGTAGAGATTGAAGATGGTCACCGTCTTATCTGTGAGGCCCCGGACGGGGTACCGGTTCACGTGGGGGACGAGTGCATCATTGCCATTGGCGATGTTGAAGAGGTCGGGCACGTTGCCAAGTTAAAGGAGCAGCCCGTTCCGTCCGAGGAGGGCGAGGACCCTCCGCGCGTTATCCGTATGGCCACGCTGCAGGACCATGCGCGGGCGAGCGAGAACGCCGTGCGCGGCAAGATGGCGCTCGAAAAAGTGGCCGAGATGGTCAAAGCGTGCGGGGCTGATATCCATATTGTGCGTGGACGCTACAGCTTTGACCGGTCGCATCTGCGGGTGCTCTATTCGACCGAAGGTGGCGTGGACGAGCGCGCCCTTGGGTGTGACCTCGCGCACGAACTGAAGTGCCGGGTCGACCTGCGCCAGATCGGCGTTCGCGACGAAGCCGGCATCATTGGAGGGCTTGGCCCGTGTGGACGTAACATCTGTTGTTGCAGTTGGTTGCGCGAGTTTGATTCGGTCAATGTAAAGATGGCCAAGGTGCAGAAGCTCTCGCTCAACCCGGGTGCCATTAGCGGGAACTGCGGGCGTCTCAAGTGTTGTCTGCGCTATGAATATGAGAACTACCTTGAGATGGGACGCGGACTGCCGCGAACCGGCTCAACGGTTGAGTGCCCCGGTGGAACGGGCATGGTCGTGGCCGTGAATGTGTTGCTCAAAAAGGTGAAGGTGCGGCTCGAAGACAACCGCTATGTGGAGTATGGTGCTGACGATATCCGGCCCGTCTACGGGTGCGGCAATGGAAACTGCGGGAGGAAGCACGATGAAGATCCTCGTTCTGAACGGACCCAATCTTGACCTTCTAGGGAAGCGGGAACCTGACATCTACGGACACGCGACGCTGAACGAGATGATGACGGCCGTCGAGGAACGTGCGGCCGGTCTGGGCGTTGAGGTCATCTGCGAGCAGAGCAACGACGAAGGAGCCCTCGTGACCCGTATCGGCCACTGCTCGGGCGAGGTCGACGGCATTGTGATCAACCCGGCGGCCTACACGCATACCAGCGTGGCGCTACGCGACGCAATCAAGGCGTGCGGGGTGCCGTGTGTGGAGGTTCATCTCTCGAATATACAGGCCCGGGAGAGTTTTCGGCATGAGAGCCTGACCGCCGGCGCCTGCGTGGGGCAGATTAGCGGATTTGGCGGCATGAGTTACTCATTGGGATTGGAGGCCGTAGTCGACTACCTGCGGCGGAAGGATACGAAATGAAGGTGATCAGAAGGGTCGTTCGGGTACTGGTCCTGGTTGTGTTGTTGTCGGCGGGGATCGGCCTTCTGGCCGTGGCGCTATCGCCGCAGCGATGGAGTGATGTCCAGGCCATGGGACGGGACGCATGGGTTTTGATTGGCGGTGGCTTGCTGGTGACGGGTGTGATCTTTGCCCTGAGCGAGTATCGCACGCGCAAGCGGGAGCGGTTCCTCTCCTTCGACAACGATGGCGGCGCGGTAAGCATTAGCACCGAGGCCATGGTCGACTACATCACGAAGCTGACCACCGAGTTTCCGTCTGTGGTGCGAATGCGGCCGCATGTCCGGCCCAGGCGCGGTGGCGTCGATCTGCTTGTGGATGTGAGGGTCAAGGCCGGTTCCCAGGTACATGAAGTGTGTGAACTGCTCCAGCAGCGCGTGCGCGAACGTGTGGTTGAAGGTCTGGGCATTTCCGAGGTGCGCCGGGTTGAAGTGAGCGTTAAGGATATCGTTTCGGAGCATAAACCGGTATAGGGGCAAGAGACAGGAGTCAGGGGGCAGGAGTCAGGCTGAAACAGGGCTGGGCGCGGACAGCCAGGTCCTTCTGCGCTCCCTGACACCTGATCCCTGTCCCCTGTCTCCTGCTTTGCGGAGGGGACGAGAATGGAAAGAACAGGCGACGTACAAGTGGTCATCGTGGGCTCGATCGGGCTCGACACCATTGAAACACCGTTTGAGAAGCGTGAGTCCTTGCTGGGCGGATCGGTGAGCTATGCCTGTGCGGCGGCCTCGTTCTTTACCCGCGTCGGCATGGTAGGCGTGGTCGGCACCGATTTCGAAGACGATCACATGGCGGTCTACCGGCGCTTTGGCATCGACTTGGATGGTCTGCAGCAGGTTGAGGGGCACACCTTCCGCTGGAGCGGGGTCTACGACGCCGACATGATCAACCGCCAGACACTCTCGACAGAGCTCAACGTCTTCGAGCATTTCATGCCCGTTATGCCCGAGTCGTATCGCGGCGCACGCTACGTTCTGCTCGGCAACATCGCGCCTGAGCTGCAACTGCATGTGCTGGACCAGGTGGAGTCGCCCGACTTCATCGTGGCCGACACGATGGATCTCTGGATCAACATTGCACGTGAGAAGTTGCTGGAGGTCATCGGGCGGGTGGACATGCTCATGCTCAACGACAGCGAGGCGCGACTTCTGACCGACCAGTATCACCTGCGCGCCTGCGCTGATACGATCCGCGCGATGGGGCCGCGCTATGTGGTGATCAAAAAAGGTGAGCACGGTGCGATGCTGTTCGGGCCGGATGGCCTGTTCATCGTGCCTGCCTACCCAGTGCAAACTGTTACGGATCCTACCGGTGCCGGCGACACCTTTGCGGGTGCCATGATCGGTCACCTGGCTCAGAACGGCGGCGTCAATGACGGGGCACTCAGGGCCGCCCTGCTGCATGGCGCCGTTGTGGCGTCGCACGGGGTGGAGGCATTCAGTCTTGATCGCCTGGTCAAGCTCACGCCCGAGGATATCGGTGGTCGGGCCGCGGAACTTCAGGCGATGATTGCGGTATAGCCAAGTCCGTTTTGTGGCGATATGAACGAACAAGCACAGAGAAGGCAAAAGTACAATCACCCCGGAAGCCCCGATACACACAAGAGAAAGCGACGCTCATACATAAGCTTTTCGGTTGTAGCATCGCTGTCCGGGTGGGATTGCTCCCGGTTCAAAGAATACCGGACACAAGTACCGTGTATAGCCAGCCCTGATCGACACACTTTGGAAGGATGCCGGGATACTGCTCGACCGTATCCTCGGTCACCGGGGAAAGCCTCTGGACTCCTGCTTATGTGGTGTGTACTTTCTCTCTCGCTTTCTCGCTGGCGCACTCCATGTCGGCGATTGATGGCGTACAGGCTTTAGTGTTATGATATACGTGCGTTGGGAGGAGGCAAGGCAATGACATTCAACTTCAGTATCGAAAAGACATTGGCTGCCACAGGCTTTGTAATGGCCCTTGAGGGTGGTAAGTGCAATCTGATCAAGCTGATTAAGATTCTCTACTTCGCCGACAGAATCGCTTTGCAGTCCTGGCACCGCACGATCACCGGCGACAAATTCTTCTCCATGAAAAACGGTCCAATCGTGAGTACGGCCTACGATCTTGCCAAAGGCACGGCTCCAAAGAAGCTCCAGTCTTTGTGGGATGAGTATATCGGCCCTCGACAGCATAACACGATACCTCTGATCAAAATGCCTGACACGGATGTCCTTTCCGAGGCAGAAGAGCGCATCCTGGCGGATGCTCATGCAAAAATCTCTCCGATGCGGACGGGGCAGTTGATTGAATGGTGTCACAAGTTTCCCGAATGGAGTGATCCGGAAGGTTCATCGGTACGCATTGACCCGAAGTCTGTCTTGCGCCTGACAACAGTTCTGACATCGAAGGATATCGACGCGATTGAGGAAGAAGTGGATCACTCGAACTTCATGGCTACCGCCTTTGGGGCTTGATTGCCGACATGAAATCAATTGGCGATACATTCATTGTCCCCAATCCAAAGAATGGCAAAGAGCATTTCTATATTGTGATTGGTCTCGCGGAGAATGGTGACCCCATTGCCGTGAACATCACGTCCACGCGCGTTGACCGATCCAACTGTGTTATTCGCCCAGGTGAACATCCGTGGATAACAAAAGATAGTGGTGTCAATTTTTGGGATATTCAGCGGCCCATGAACTTGGCGGCGCTTCAGGAAGGTGTAAAGCAAGGGGTAGTACGTCCCCAGATTCCTGTTAGTGATGCTCTGGTGCGGCGCATCATTGAAGCGGCTAGACGGTCAGATCAATTTCCTCGCAGACTCGCGCCATATCTCTCCGAGGTATAGCTGTTCATCGGCACACATGCCGCGTGTCCTGGCGTGTGTCCCACAGCGTGCCTCATGTTTCTTGCGGTATCATCCGGTCTATGAAATGGACAAGGATTACGCGAAATAGACAACACTCAATGAACACAGGCGCATTCAGTGCTACAAACCCTTGAGAAATGGAGCGGGAGAGGAGGATCGAATGCGCCGGAGGCGCACAAGCTCCCGCCACAAACTTTCGTGAAGGGGTGTGATTTCGTTTAGTTGATAGGAAAGCGCCCGGGGGAGTAGAAAACATCAAATTTCCGTTTGCATTCAGAAGAGGGGGGTGGGCGGTTAGCTCCTCCTCTTGCCAAAATCTGGAGACTCAGGAAACCCTTAGTCGAGACACTTTGTCTACACCCCTAGTCGAGTACCCTTAGTCCAACTGCTTAGTCCTTGCAGGGCAGCCAGTTACCGACCAAGCAGGTGGACTAAGCGTATCAGATAAAGTGTGCTTACTAAGAAAGGGATGAAGTGTAGAATTCCTGCAGAAGGAGATATGGGGGTAGGAGGAGCTAACCGCCCACCCCCTTTCAGAAGATTTGTCGACTATTATCGTGTCCTCAGCTGGAGGACACGTTATGACAACGCAAGACATGAAGAAGAAAGAGGCGCGTATCGGCGCTATCAGGAAACAAATGGAGAAGATTTCGGCGATGCTCGACGGCGCGCTATTGGTCAAACACAACCGCGTCAAACGCAAGGATGGCAGTGTCCAGGTCTCGCCGGAGCACTACACATTTCAGTACCGTGGGGCGGACGGAAAGCGCAAATGGAAACGCATTCCGCAGAAGGCGAAGGCGCCCGTAGAGCAGTTGGTCCGCGTGGGCAAACGCTACAGGAAAATGGAACGGGAGTATTCGGCGTTGCTGACGGAACTCTCTCTGGACGACGGCGGTAAAAAAAACGACTGAACCGACGGCTGCCCCGTCCGAACATCGAGAACATTGAGGCCGTCTTGCGCGTCATCGAGTCCGGCGCGGTCGACAAGGAAGGCTTCCCTCTCGCTCTCAGGGAGTTGGATAGGAATCTCGCCGATGCGGCGGGGCGTGACATGCGCGCGTTGATGTCGGCTGTCCTTTCGCATTTTGGAGACAGGAAGACGGCGGCAGCGCATGGATACCGAACGCGACAGATACTGACGTGTTTCGGCTGGGTTCCGGTCCACTACGCCTATGTCAGAGATGTCAGCACTTCGGCTGTGCTCAATGCCCTTGGCGTAACAACCAGATGCACGATTGCAGCGCGCGACTGGGTCGTGCGCTGCGCCACCTTGTGCGGATCTTTCGCGGAGGGGCGCACCATGCTCGGGCAGTTAACCAGCATGGATGTTTCCGTATCCAAACTCAGAGCGATGGCACTCGAATACGGGGAGAAATGCCTGCTCACAC
This sequence comes from Kiritimatiellia bacterium, assembly GCA_029939545.1. GTDB lineage: Bacteria > Verrucomicrobiota > Kiritimatiellia > UBA8416 > JABMPJ01 > JABMPJ01. The sequence goes on from JAOZSS010000115.1 coordinate 6,242, forward strand.
AAGAGGAAGCGGTCCGAGACGTGCGGTCGTACCCCGAGCGTGTGCCAAAGAATGGAGAAACGGAAACCGAGCACACACTCTTTTGCATGTTAGACGGGACGGGTGCGCCCTGCACGAAGAAGGATACGGCTGAGACCAAAGGGAAGCACGGCGAGGCGGGGACCCGCCAGATCAGAGTCGCCCTGTTCGGCGAATACGGATGGCTCGACAAGAAAGGACGTCCGTCTCCCTTCAAAGGCTCCTTCTCTTATGCCGTCTCAGGAGATGAGATCGCTGAAGTGTCGGGGCTCGTTCGGAAGCTTGGTGTAGCCAGGGGATACGGGACGGCCCCACGGATGCAATGCGTCGCGGATGGGGAGGTGGCCCTTGAACTCGCATTACGCGACGCCTTCCCCAATGCGATCTTCACGAACGACTTCATGCACGCCTGCGGGTACGTGCACACATGCTGCGAGAATCTCGGGCTTTCAGAGAAAGGCG
>JAOZSS010000115.1:6731-7672 GCA_029939545.1 Kiritimatiellia bacterium
GAATACCGTTTCCTCAGAGGCCTGCTCTACCGGTGGGGGGCAGCTTCGGTTATTAAGCGCCTCGAGAACAAATATGCGCAAGCGCTGGGCAGTTCACCGGAGGCTGAAAAGGCGTTGGACTACATCAGGAAGCGCAAGGACAATATGCGCTACGGGCAACTCAGGAAAGAAGGTCTCTTTATCGCCTCTGGCCACATCGAAGCCGCAGCAAGAGTCATCGTTGTCAGGCGGTGCAAACAGGCCGGCATGCACTGGCGGCACCAGAACGCCATCCGTATCAGCGCCATCCTAGCTCACTTCCGCTCTGCTGCATGATCTTCAACGATCTAAAATCGCACCCTTCGTGAAGGCTGGAGGGGTTGACATGACGACACATGTGCGATACATTGTAAGGTAGTTGAGATGATGACGTTCATTGAGCACCCATTGTTTACTAAGCGAATTACGGAGCTACTCTCAGATGAGAAATATAGGGAATTTCAGGCAGATTTGGCTGCGAACCCGGAAGTCGGCGACGTAATTCGGGGGCTTGGGGGCTTGCGAAAGATACGATTGGCGTTGCCGGGACGCGGAAAACGTGGCGGCGCGCGAGTGTTGTATTTGCTCCTCGCGGGCGCAGAGACAGTCTTTTTGCTGTACGTCTTCACGAAGGGTGATTTTGGAGATTTGCCACCAGATAAGCGGCGAGTGATGAGAACGCTCGTGGATGCGATCAAGAAGGAGTTTGAGTGATGAAAACGAAAGACATAGAGCTGAATTCCGACGAGCTGATTCAAGCGCTGACGGATGTACGGGACCACGTGAGCGGTCGCCGCAAGACGACAATGCGCACGACCAAGGTCGCTCTGCCGAAACCTGTGAAGAGAGTCCGTCCTGACGAGGTCCGGAAGATCCGTGAGCATCTTAACGTGAGTCAGGCAATCTTTGCCCGTCTGCTCAAC
>JAOZSS010000116.1:0-4565 GCA_029939545.1 Kiritimatiellia bacterium
CCTTTTCCTGGATTATTCCTTTCTTGAGCAGGAGCGGAAGACCGGTTACACCCCCAGCAGACGGCGAATTGTTTCCGCTACCGGCGACGCCCCGGATGAGTGTTCCAGCGTGATAAAGAGCTCGTGACAGGCATGATCGTAAGACATCCCTGTCTGCGAGGCGACCAGGCGAATGCTGCGGTCGATCAGCTTCTTGTTTGATGCCGACACGTGCGCCATCCAGTTCCCCGTCACGTACCCGAGCCGAGTCATGGTGGCGGTAGACACCGTGTTCATCACCAGCTTGACCGCCAGGTGTTCCCACAGCCGCAGGCGACTCGAATCCACCGGACGACCGTGCGGGATCGCCATCTCGACCGCGCGGTCGTAGGAATCTCCGTCCGGCAGTTCCTGTGGCACCCCCCGGCCCTGGCTGCGCAGCCGAATCAACAGAGACGGCGTCACCTCCGTTCGTGACGCATCCTGTTCGTTGCCAATCTGAAAACGCAAAATCGCATCCGGCCCCAGCGGTGGTGGCGCCGTCACCAATGCTTCGGGCGCGCCCAGGTCCCGGTAGAGCGCCGCGTCCCATGTCAGGCCCAACGGGTCACGCCCCAGCATGTGCCGCCACGCCTCCCGTGTTGAGCGGCCGGGATCCTTGAGGAACGCCCATGACACCGGCGCCGTGTCATTGCCCTGCGGACGGAATGGAGGGAGACTGAATGTCGGCGAGCGTTCGGTGGTGTCGGTCATCACGTCGAGCAGCAGGTCATCTGCCGCGTAGGTTACCCGTCCACCGGCCTGGTAGGCTTCGGCTTCGAGTTGGATCCAGCCGCAAAGATCATCGACACTTTCAGCCGTCGCGAGTCGATCCAGAAGCATGCGGAACTGCTCCGCACGATCCGTTTGCAGCCCCAGTTCGCCGCTGTCGTCGAGCAGTCGGTCAAGAGCGGTTTCCAGTGCCGCACCCACAACCAGGAGTTCCCCGGTCGTCGCCTGCATCCGCGTCGAGCCGGCAATGGCCATCGGACCGGATGAAAGATCCAGCTTCGTGATCCGGTCTTCCTCTATCACCTCCCGTGAACGCGCTACATGTTCGCACAGCACATCGGCGGGGTTGTTGAACACGAAGAAGACTGTCGCGCCTGACTCCAGTCCCTGCCAGGCTGTGCCTATCACAAAAGGCGTCTCACCGCCCTCCGTGATGGCCACCACCACATCCCCGACCGCCACGCCAGCTTCGATCAGCTGGTACTTCCCGAAGACGGGGAAGTCCTCGAATCCCTCGACCGATCGGATCAACGCAAAATCGCCTCCGGCCATCACGCTGCGCACACGATCCGCGATTCCAGGGAGCCGCTCCTCCACCGATATGCGCGTTTCCGGATCGTCGCGCCAGTAGGCGCGCCAGGCCGCTTCGAGTAGGATACTGAGACGCCCCGTGGCACCGCAGCCGGTGAAGATGATCTTGCGGCCCTCGTGCAGCGCCGACTCAAACGCATCGACCATCGCGGCGTACTCGGGCCCCGCGAAAACCGGCTCTGCCACCGGGATGATATCGCGATCAACATCAAGAAGTTGATGCACACCGGCACGGAGATCCTCGGCGATGACCCGGCTCAGGTGCGCCGTAACCGGATGGGACTGCTCCGTGGGCAGGACTCCGAGGCGGAAGGCGTGCTCGTTATCGAGGAAGTGCTGTGCTTTGTCTGCTGCCGCTGTCACAAGGGTGCCTCGCCCGGCTCGCTCATCGTACATCCTCCAGGTTCACGAATACCCGCCCAGTAAACCCTGCATCTCGGTTGGGTGCAACGCCTTTTGTGATCTGACGCCTTTTCCCCTTGTCTTCCCACGAGAATCTGCTAGTTTCTCCCGTTTGTTGGATCCTGTAAGCACCTTTCAGCATGCTGAGAGGCGGGGATGGAAGCGAGTGTTCTCCCATGCCACCGGGAGAGCCAAAGCGGATTGAGGCGGAAAACCGCCACTAGTATTAAGGAGGCACCCGTGGCTACACCTGTATCCTCTGCCGGTATCGGCATCAAAGACCTGCTCGACGCAGGTCTCCACTTCGGTCATCAGACCAAGCGGTGGAACCCCAAGATGAAGCGCTATATCTTTGATAAGCGCAACGGGATTCACATCATCGACCTGACCCAGACGCTGAGCAAGCTCGACGAAGCGATGATGTTCGTTGAGGAGCTGGCGATGAGCGGCAAGTCCGTGCTCTTTGTCGGCACAAAGAAGCAGGCCCAGAGCGTGATCAAAGAAACCGCCAGTGACGCGGGACAGCACTACGTGGTGCACCGCTGGCTCGGTGGAACGCTGACCAACAACACCACTATCCGTCGCAGCGTGCGACGTATGCGTGAACTGGAAGCCCTCGGGAAAGAGGACCAGTTTGCATCGCATCCCAAGAAGGAAGCCGCCAGCATGCGCCGTGAACTCGAGAAGCTGCGCCGCAACCTTTCCGGTATTGCCGACATGACCGAGATGCCCGGTGCCATGGTGGTGATCGACATCAACCGCGAAGCCATCGCCGTCAACGAGGCACGCCGCCTCAACATCCCAGTGGTCGCCATCGTCGACACCAACTGTGACCCTGACCCGATCGAGTACATCGTTCCGGGCAACGATGATGCCATCCGCGCCATCAAGCTGATCTCCAACGCGCTCGGCATGCGTGTACGCAAGGGCGCCCGTGAATACGAGCGCGTGGCCGCCGAAATCGCGCGTAAGAAGGAAGAGGCAGCCAAGGCCGAAGCCGAGGCCCGCAAACAGCGCGAAGCCGCCATCAAGGCCGCCCGCGACCTAAAGGCCAAGGAAGATGCCGCGCGCGCCCAGGCCGAAGCCCAGGCCAAGGCCAAGGCGGCCGAAAAAGCCAAGGCGGCAGCCGAGGAGAAGCCGGAAGCGGAGGGCGAGGGAAAGGCTAAAGCAAAGTCCGCAGCAAAGGCTAAGGCTAAAGCGCCCGCTGCCAAAGCCCCGGCCCAAAAAGCCAAGAAGGTCAAGGAAGAGGCACCTGCGCAAGTGGAAGCCGCTCCGGCCGAAGACAGTGAGCCAAAATCTGAATAATCGAACGAAGGAGATAATACCCATGGCAACGATTACCGCTGCACAGGTTAAGGAACTGCGTGACGCCACGGCGGTCAGCATGATGGATTGCAAGAAGGCTCTCCAGGAGACCGATGGCAACATGGAAGAGGCAACCCGCCTGCTGCGTGAGCGCGGCATGGCTGTCGCCGCCAAGCGCGCCGCCAAGGCCACCAACCAAGGCATCATCGCCTCCAGCAAGAGCGATGACGGCAAAACGGTCGGGCTGGTGGAAGTGAACTGCGAGACGGACTTCGTCTCTCGCAACGATAGCTTCAAGGCATTCGTGGACGCGATGGCTGTCAAGGCAGTGACCACCGACGAGCCGCTGTCCGACGTGTGTGCCGACGCGCTGACCGATCAGATCGCCTCGATCGGCGAGAACCTCAAGATCCGCCGCAACGTGCGTTTCGAGCTGCAGGGCACCGGCGCCATTGGCGACTACATCCACATGGGTGGCAAGGTCGGCGTGCTGGTTGAGCTCGGGTCCGAGAAGGAAGAGACCACCGCAGCCCCGGCATTCCAGCAACTGCTACGTGACCTTGCGCTACACGTGGCTGCTTGCAGCCCCGCCCACCTGGTGCCCGACGAGGTGCCTGCCGATGTGCTGGAGGCCGAACGCGCCATCTTCGCCAAGCAGGTCGAAGGCAAGCCCGAGCAGATTATCGATAAGATCGTCGAGGGCAAAATCAGGAAGTTCTATTCCGAGATCTGTCTCGTTGAACAGGGATTCGTCAAGGAGCCCAAGCAGTCGATCACCGACCTGCTGGCCGAGGCAGGCAAGGCCCTCGATGACACCCTCACGATCCGCCGCTTCGTGCGCTACCAGCTCGGGGCCTAACGATCAGCTCGGGGCCTAACCGATGAGAAGGATCAAGCTGGGATTTGTTACGGCGCTGACCGTCGTGCGGTTTCCGCTTGTTCTGGGTTTCTTCGCAGGGGCAGTGGTCTATTCCATGCGCCCCCCGGAGGATCGCTCCATTGCGCTCTTCCTGGCCTCCTTCGCCATGCTGGTCACCTCGGCAATTACTGACCTGTTCGACGGTTACTTCGCACGGAAGTTCAGCGTGCAGACGGCTCTCGGTGCACACATGGACCCGCTGATGGACAAGTTCTTCTACTTGTCCACGCTACCCCTGCTGGTCTTCGTGGCCCTGCGAAACGGTCACACAAATCACGCGATCTTCCTGCTGGTCATAACGATCATGTTCCTGTCGCGCGACCAGTGGGTGACCTTCCTGCGCTCGATCGGTGCCATCTACAACGTCAGCGGCGGCGCCCACTGGTCCGGCAAAGTGCGCACGGCACTGAATTTCCCACTGATCTGCCTGATCTACCTCGTCGAGGAATGCCCCTGGCCGTTCATCCCCCCCATCTTCGCCTACGTGTTCGAGGTCATCGGCCTGGCTGTCAACATGCTTTCGTTTTGGATCTATACGGTTAATTACTGGCCCAGCCTGAAGCGGGCGACCGAACTGGATTCACATCACTAACAACCA
>JAOZSS010000116.1:4575-7583 GCA_029939545.1 Kiritimatiellia bacterium
TCATGAAGACCCCCGAAACTATGGCGGCCACCCTGAAGCAGGTCGCCGAGATCGGCTACACCACCGTACAGGTCTCGGGCATCGGTGAGATTGAGCCGGCCGATCTGGTAAAGATGACTGACAAGAACGGCCTGCAAATCGTAGTAACCCACATGGGATGGGATCGTTTTCTGAACGATCTTGATGGCGTGATCGAGACCCACAAGACTTGGAAGTGCTCACACCCGGCCATTGGCAGCCTGCCCGACGAGTACTTCAGCGCAGACGGCGTGAAGCGGTTTGTCGATGAACTGGCCCCCATCGCTGAACGCCTTGCGGCCGAGGGCATGGATTTCTCGTACCACAACCACAGCCACGAACTGGTCAAGCATGGCGACACCACCTGGTTGGAACAGGTCTATGCCCTCGCCGATGGCGACATGCTTAAGGCTGAGATCGACACCTATTGGATCCAGCATGGTGGCGGCGACCCGGCCCAGTGGCTGCGTGACTGCGCCGGACGCGAGCCGGTGATTCACCTCAAAGACATGATCATCACGCCCGAACACGAGCAGCGTTTTGCAGAGATCGGCGAAGGCAATCTGAACTGGCCGGCCATCCTGGCAGCAGCCGAGCTGGGCGGCGTGGAGTTCATGATGGTTGAGCAGGATAACTGCTACGAACGCGAGCCCATTGACGCCCTCGCCATCAGCTACCGCAATCTCCAGGCCATGGGCTACGAATAGGGAGAACATCAAGATGGCAAAGACGGTCACTCCCATGATGCGGCAGTACCGCCGGATCAAGGGCGAACTGCCCGAGGACGTCATCCTTCTCTTCCGTCTCGGCGACTTCTACGAGATGTTCTTCGAAGACGCCAAGCGGGCGGCCCCCGTTATGGACATCGCGCTGACCAAGCGCAATGGCACACCCATGTGTGGCGTCCCCCATCACGCCCTCGACGGCTATCTGGCCAAACTCGTGCGTGCCGGCATCAAGGTTGCCGTGTGTGAACAGGTTGAAGATCCAGCCACAGCGAAGGGCGTCGTACGCCGTGAAGTTGCCCGCATCGTAACACCCGGCACCGCCACTGAGGATGCCGTCCTGGAATCCAGTCGCAACCACTATCTTGCCGGTGTCTACACAGCAGGCAAGCAACTGGGCTTAGCGATGCTGGACCTTTCAACGGGCCTCTTCTGGGGCACCATGGTCGACCGACCCGCCATCTTGAACGACACCCTGCGGCGCTATGCCCCATCCGAATGCCTCGTACCAGAAGAGATGATGGAGCACCCGAGCCTTGTCGAGGCCCTGCAGTTCTTCCCGGCTGGCCAGATTACGACCTGTGACGACTGGACGTTCGACTATGACGCCGCGAACGACTTTCTGGTACGCCACTTCGCGGTCAACTCGCTTGATGGGTTTGGGTGCCAGAGCAACCCGGCACTTGTTGGGGCGGCCGGCGCCGTACTCTACTACGTTAAACAGGATCTGCGCCGTCACGTCGACCACATCCGCTCTTTCCAGGTACGTCAGGCCGGCGAAACGATGCTGCTCGACGAAGCGACCTGCCTGAATCTCGACCTCATCGCACGCCGCGGTGGCGACACACAGGCCACACTGCTGCATGCCCTCGACGTTACCCACACCGCCATGGGAGCGCGCAAGCTACGCGAGTGGATGCTGCGCCCACTCGTCACCGTGGACGCCATTCGCGCCCGACACGATGTGATCGAAAGTTTCTCGCAGGACCGTGGTCTGCTGCATCAGGTCACCGAAACCCTCAGCGATGTGCGCGATATCGAGCGCCTGATTGCGCGGATCAGCTCCGGCAGTGGTAATGCACGCGATGTTCTGGGACTGGCCCGATCGCTCGACGGCATTCCGGCCATCAAGCATGCCCTGGCAGACTCCCACCTTCCCCTCCTACAGGAGATTAACGCGCGGCTGCAAGTTCAGCCGGAACTGGTGAAACAAATCACCGAAGCGCTTGTCGATGAGCCACCCATTACGATTAAGGATGGGGGTATTCTACGCGACGGCTACCATGCCGAACTGGATGAACTGCGCACGGCGGCATCTCAGGGACGTCAGTGGCTGGCCGAGTATCAGGCCGCGGAACAGGAACGGACAGGCATCAAGAACCTCAAAGTGCGCCACAACAAGGTGTTTGGCTACTACATCGAGATCTCCAAAGCCCAGCTCGTCAATGCGCCGGAGCACTACACCCGTAAACAGACACTGGTCAATGCCGAGCACTTCATCACGCCCGAGCTCAAGGAATACGAAGGCAAGATCCTCGGCGCACATGGACGCGCCGTCGATCTGGAGTACGAACTGTTTGTGGCCGTGCGCGACTCAGTCGTCGAACAGACCGGCCCCGTCCAGGAAGCCGCTGATGTGATCGCGACCCTCGATGTGCTTGCCGCCCTCACGGACCGCGCCTTGGCTTTGGGGTACACGCGGCCGATCATGACTTCCTCGCACACACTGCACCTGCGCGAAAGCCGGCACCCGGTGGTGGAGCAGATGCCCGAAGCCGAGCGCTTTGTCCCCAATGACGCGCTGCTCGACTGCGAGCAGAACCAGATTATCATCATTACCGGCCCCAACATGGCGGGTAAGTCGACCTATATCCGGCAAGTAGCGCTCAATGTGATCATGGCGCAGATGGGATCGTTCGTTCCCGCCGACGCGGCAGAGATTGGCGTCGTGGACCGTATCTTCACACGGGTCGGCGCCAGCGACGACCTGGCACGTGGCCGCAGTACGTTCATGGTGGAAATGCAGGAGACGGCCAACATTCTGAATAACGCTACCGCAGCCAGCCTGATTGTCCTGGATGAGATCGGCCGCGGCACCAGCACGTTTGACGGCATCAGTATCGCATGGGCCGTGGCGGAATATCTGCACAATAACCCGCAGGTAAAAGCCAAGACACTATTCGCCACGCACTATCACGAACTGACCGATCTTGCCCTGACGATGCCGGGCGTAAAGAACTACAACGTGCTGGTGCGGGAGCGCAT